>NZ_JBFRJJ010000002.1:112065-180082 GCF_041468785.1 Shewanella sp. 10N.286.52.E4 | reverse complement strand
AGTCTGGCCTCGGGTACCATTATAAATAAGCCTCGACATTAGTCGGGGATTTTTTGTATCTGAAATTTGAGTAATTGAAGCAAGATAAAATCCCTCGGCGTTTTAAAACCAGGCGTGCCAGTTCATCTCAGGCCTCCGGTGCCATATTCTTAATACAAGAATATGATACATAAGCAAGATACGAAGGCTTCAACATGCTTTACGCTAACGATGGCTTCTTATGTCGTTAAAGTGCGATGTTTAACATCAAATTCCATAGGATTTTTAAACTAAGACGCTTAGTCGAATTGTTAGCCATATCTATGAATAGTCATTTATGAATATCGAAAATCATCAATACGTTATTAAATATCCATTTAAAACCTAATTAAAATGTCAAATGTTCAAACTGTGAACTAATTCTTTGTTCATGACCAAAAGTCACTATTTCAAAAACCTATTCAATGGTATAAATACTAAAAATAGTGGTTCACTTCATACGAAGGAAAGAAGTAATGATATTTTCTCAGGTCCCTCAAGCTCCAGCCGATCCTATCTTAGGTTTAACAGATGCATTTAAAAAAGACACACGTAGTGAAAAGGTCAATTTAGGTGTTGGTATTTATAAAGATGAAGCAGGGCAAACCCCTGTACTTAAATCTGTTAAAAAAGCTGAAGCAATTTTATTAGAAGCTGAGAAAACGAAAAATTACTTAGGGATCGAAGGTGTAGAACAATACAATGCAGTCGTTCAAACCTTACTATTTGGACAAGGCAGCGACATCATTAATGACAAGCGAGCCTTCACTGCACAAGCACCAGGCGGAACAGGCTCATTAAGAGTTGCCGCTGAATTTCTTGTTAGGAATACTGAATCTAAGACCTTATGGGTAAGTAACCCAACATGGGCTAATCATCAAAACATATTTCAAACTGCTGGCTTATCAATCAAAGAGTATGGCTATTACAAAGCAGAAACCCATGATATGGATTTTGATGCGATGATTACTGATTTACAAAGTGCTCAAGCTGGCGATCTTATTTTATTACACGGTTGCTGCCACAACCCGACTGGTATCGACTTAGATGCTGCACAGTGGGAAATTGTTGGTCAACTTTGTGCAGATAAAGAACTTGTACCTTTATTTGATTTTGCCTATCAAGGTTTCGGCGCAGGAATTGAAGAAGATGCTCAAGGTTTACGCATTGTTGCTGCAAAAGTACCAGAGCTATTAATTGCCAACTCATTTTCTAAAAACTTTGGCTTATACAATGAACGTATTGGCGCAGTTACTATTGTTGCTGCTGATGAAGACGCAGCCCAAAAAAGCTTTAGCCAGATCAAGAAAACTATTCGAGCAACATATTCAAATCCACCAGCACATGGCGGTTTGATTGTGAGTACTATTCTATCAGATGATGCTCTACGTCAAGAATGGGAATCTGAACTGACCGAAATGCGTCAACGCATCGCCGAAATGCGTACTTTGTTTGTTGAGACATTAAAATCAGAAGGCGTTGACCAAGATTTCAGTTTCATCTCTCGTCAAAATGGTATGTTTAGTTTTTCTGGACTGAATAAAGATCAAGTCAATCGACTTAAAGATGAGTTTGCTGTCTATATTGTGGGTTCAGGACGTATCAGCGTTGCGGGCATGACAAAACAAAATATTCCGGTTATCTGTAAAGCGATTGCGCAGGTTATTTAAATCCGTCAGATAACAAACACATTGTGATTACTGTCTAAGCCTATAAGCAAATACTTATAGGCTTTTTTATAATCTTAATTTAAGTTGATTTGTTCATGACTGTTATTTGTTCATGACTGTTATTTGTTCATGACTGTTTATTTGTTCATGACTGTTGATAATGCAGTAGCTAAAGCTTCTTTGTTATGTAAACCCGCATGGTGATCACTGACAAGCGGAAAAAAACTTACAAATTCACCAACATCAATATGTTCTGCGTGACTGATGACATTATTGACAGCATTTCTTCCCAACAATTGGTTTATCCAGTTTAATTTATCTTCTAACAACAGTTTATTTGCTGCACATACTTCGTTTGTTAAATTATCGATGAAAATAATTTGAGCATTTGAATTGGAAATGGCAGTAGCAATTGCTGGAAGTAAAAGAGGAGGTAATACACTAGTGAGAAAGCTTCCTGGGCCAATGATTATCAGCTCTGCTTTATTAATCGCTTGAATGGCTTCACAAGTTGCTGTTACCTGAGGTTCGAGATTTAGTGAACTAGGCACCTCACTCATTTCATCAACGTTCGTTTCACCAAATATCATCTGACCTTCGACATTTAGTGCAGTTAAATGTGTGGGTTCTTCAGACATGGGAATAATACGAGTATCAATTTTCAGAATGGTTCTGATTAATTTAATCGCTTCAAGTGGTCTGACGCAAAGTTGTTCTAGGGCATACAAAATAATATTGCCAAGATTATGGCCATTTAGCTCATTATCGCCATTAAATCGATGATCAAATAACATGGTACCGATAGAAGGACGATTGGCGAGCTGTGATAAACAGTTACGTAAATCCCCCCATGCAATAGTTGTTTGATCTTGGCGGATACGACCAGTTGAACCGCCATTGTCAGTTGTTGTTACAATTCCAGTTAACTTGGGTCCTAAAAAGGATAATGCAGCAAGGACTCTGCCTAAACCGTGACCTCCGCCCAATGCGACGACGTGATCATATTGCTGTAATGGTTGGTTCATCATTTTTTGATTCCTTTCATACTCTTGATGACTTTTATTGCGACCATGGATAATGTCATTTCTAGCTATCGTCTGATGCTAAAAATGCATACTTAAAATAATAGCACAAACACAAGACTGCTTTTAGTTATGATTCTCGGTATAATCAATGAAAATTATATAGGAAGGATTGTTTTTGAGAACAGGTAGAGTGGGTAAGTTCACCCTTGGGTTAGGGGTTGTTATAATTAGCATTATTTTGATCCGTGTTTGGCTTGTTCCTACACTGGAGAAAATTTTAGTATCAACACCAGAAATTCAGCAAAATGAGAAAGAACAAGAAACAATTCCTAATTTTACTGAGATCAGTGATATTCCAACTAAAAAACAAGTGTTTTTTGATTATATGGCGCCAGCTGTAAATCATCAAAATGCGCTTATTTTAAAAGAACGAAATTTTTTAAAAGTCATCCTGGCAAACCTAGCCAATGAAAAAGCATTAACCGATGCCGAAGTCTTTAAGCTAAAACAATTAACACAGAAATATAATTACTCTGTAAAAAAGTTTGACGAAACGACCTTAACGCCCTTGTTAATTAAAGTCGATACCGTGCCAGCAAGAATGGTATTAATACAAGCAGCAAACGAAACAGGCTGGGGCAGCTCTAGGTTTGCTAAAGAAGGCAACAATTACTTCGGACAATGGTGTTTTTCTAAAGGTTGCGGTTTAGTGCCTTTATCCAGAAAAGCAGGAATGAACCATGAAGTAGCGTCGTTTGATACACCTGAAGATTCAATAGCAGCTTACATGCTAAATTTAAACACCAATTCAGCATACCGTTTATTAAGATCAATGAGAGCTGACTTACGTTCACAAAATATCGAACCTTCAGCTGAGAAATTAGTTTTCGGACTCATTCATTACTCAGAACGTAAAGATGCTTATATTGATGAACTACTAGAGATGTTACGCCAAAACAAAGCGTATTTAGCAGGATTATAGAAAATGAAGTTAGTAAAGATACCAATGTTAGTCGCTTTCGTGTTGTTAAGTCCAACATCGATCGCTGATTCTGTTTCTATTCCATATGCAGGTTTTTATGAAAGACTAAAACAAGTTAATAAAAATAATTATCAGTTGGTTGAAATTGCTTTTAGCGTACCTAAAAATGATAACTGTAAAATGATTTCAGGTAACATCACCACTGAAAAAGATGAATTCCCACTGACTTACGATAAACACCAGCGTTTATATTTGCCATTTGATGCACAGTTAAAGTCAGACCGAGGTTTGTTAAATATTGAAGTAGAAGGGGACTCTTCACTTTGTGGTGTTGCAATGCAAGTACGTGCTAAGTCAACTCAACAAGAGTATGTTCAAGCGGAACTCATGGCAGTTAAGGATGATATGGATGCATTGTTAGATGGTCAGCAAGGTTTCCCAATGAAGTATTTCCGTAAACCAATTACTGGACTTACATTTAGCTTTTCGGATTCCGACTTACCTGTTACCGCAACAATTGATGGTAAAGCACAATCAATTTCAAACCAGTTACAACTCACTTCTGAACAATTAGCAAACCTAAAAGCCTTAAGTTTTAATGCCATGCCCTTTGTTGTCAGCCCTTATGTCATTTGAACTGTTGAAATAGCAAAGCATAGAAAAAACAAAGCCCTCAGTTGAGGGCTTCTTTTTTGCAAGAACAGACCAACCATTTACGGTTTGTAAGTTGTCACTATATTAATTTTAGCTGCTTCATCTAAATTGATATGACCATTATTCGTGGTATCTAAAAAATCAAAAGCAGGTAAATCAGACTCGGCTACATCGCCGGATAAAGGAGCATCTGCATCGCGCTGCAAACTGATAAAATCAAAAGCGTTTCTATCAACACCTTGAGACGGTGACGTGTTCTGCATCGCAGTAAAAATTGTTTCAATACGACCTGGAAAGTCACGATCCCATTGATTCAACATATCCTTTACAGCGCCACGTTTTAAGTTCTCTTGTGAACCACACAGATTGCAAGGGATGATAGGGAATTTTTTCAGCTCTGCATACTCTGCAATGTCTTTCTCTTTGCTGTAGGCTAAAGGTCTAATGACCATGTTAGCACCGTC
Source organism: Shewanella sp. 10N.286.52.E4 (assembly GCF_041468785.1). Lineage (NCBI taxonomy): Bacteria > Pseudomonadati > Pseudomonadota > Gammaproteobacteria > Alteromonadales > Shewanellaceae > Shewanella > Shewanella sp. 10N.286.52.E4. The sequence continues at coordinate 175,269 of NZ_JBFRJJ010000002.1, read as the reverse complement.
ATCTGATAACAATTTAGGTGGCATTGCTTTCATTTTTCCACCGAAGAACATATTTAAAAATAATGTTTCAATGATGTCGTCTCTATGATGACCTAGAGCAATTTTTGTTGCACCAATACGTTGTGCAAATCCATATAAAGTTCCGCGACGCAGACGAGAACATAAAGAGCATGTTGTCTTGCCTTCAGGGATTTTATCTTTAACTATTGAGTAAGTGTCTTTTTCAAGAATATGATATGGCACTGCTAACGTATCTAGGTACGCAGGCAAAATATCTTCAGGAAATCCAGGCTGCTTTTGATCTAAGTTAACTGCAACAATTTCAAATTTAATTGGTGCACGCTTTTGCAAGTTCAACAAGATGTCGAGCATTGCATAGCTGTCCTTACCGCCAGAAAGGCAACACATGATAACGTCACCATCTTCAATCATTTGATAGTCTCCTATCGCACGACCAACATCATGACGTAATTTCTTTTCTAATTTAGCTTGGCGATCTGCCAAGTGTTTTTCTTGTTGTTGCATTTCAGACATTAAAAAGCGCCCAGTAACTATCGTTTCAGGGCGCGTATTATTCCAGCATTCAAGCCGATGGTAAAGACTTTAGTCTTCAAGAGGTGATTTATAACCCTCAGGCTTAACTGCAAGTAAGTCACAATTGATACTATCGATTACATGTTCAGCGGTATTACCAATTAAAGCAGCTGAAAAACCAGTTCTGCCCACAGTCCCCAAGATGACTAATTCTGCATCGAGTTTTAAGGCAAGCTCAGGAATAACATCTTCAGGTAAACCTTCTTCTACATGGCAGTTTTCTAAAGGGATATTAAAACTGTTGGCCAAATATTGAATTCGCTGTTCATGCTGCATTCTGACGGTATCGTTATAACTTGCTGCATCGAATTCAGGTAACTCAATGGCTAAATTAACCGGCGTACCAGGGTAACCATTCACTAAATGGATTTGGGCTGAGAATTTAGCTGCAAGATTCAACGCATTTTCAATTATTTTGGTATTGAGTGTTGAATGCTCATCATCTTCTGAAGCCACATTTACTGCACATAAGATTTTACCAGCCACTGGCCAATCATGTTCTTTTACCATTAATACTGGAATAGGGGCTTTACGTAACAAATGCCAATCAGTTGGAGTAAAAATAATAGACTTTAATTTGTCGTGTTCATGGGTACTTTTTACTAATAAATCGACATCTTGTTCGATGGCGTATTTTATTACGCTTTCGAAAGGTCTGTTATGCCAAACCACTTTAGTATCAATTGTTAAGCCTGATTTTGCGTAAGGCAATATAGCTTCAGCTAACCAGCTTTCGCGTTGGTCAATAACACCCTGACGCATAGCTTCTCTTTCGTGGCTTGAAAGAATTGAAGTCATTTCATAAGAAAAATCAAAAATGGTGAGAAATGCAGTGATAGATGCATTGGACTTGGAAGCAAGTTCAACGGCTCTAGCCAGAGCAGGTTGATGGTCAGTCATTGGGTTAATGACTACCAAAATCTTATTATAATCCTTCATAAAACCTCCAAGCTGTTTTTATATTACTATCACTCTTAACTGCGGTGATGTCGTTGCGTTAGATCATAAAATGAAAATTAACTCAATTAAGTGGCAATTCTTGAGTTTCCAGCTAATTGGCTGAGTGCAACATGATCAATAATAGTGATGTATTTACCTTTGACTTCAATCAAACCTGCTTTTTGAAACCTGCCCAGTAATCGACTAATTGTTTCAACCGTCAAACCAAGATAGTTACCAATATCACCACGGGTCATCGTTAACCTGAATTCATGAGGTGAGAAGCCTCGACTGCCAAAACGGTTTGCAAGATTATTGATGAATGCAGCAAGACGTTCTTCTGCATTTTTCTTCGACAATAACAAAATCATTTCTTGATCGCCCATGATCTCATTACTCATTAAACGCATTATTTGCTGTCTAAGCTTTGGCATTGTGCCAGAGAGAGTATCTAATGTGTCATATGGGATTTCACACACCATTGCAGTTTCTAAAGCTTGCGCAAAACTTTGGTGAATTTGAGAATGAATGCCATCAAAGCCTATAACGTCACCAGCTAAATGGAATCCGGTAATTTGTTCATCACCTTGCTCAGTGATAGTGAAGCTTTTGATTGTACCAGAGCGAATAGCAAATAAGGATTTGAGAGGATCACCTGACTTGAATATCTGGTCGCCTTTTTGTACTGGTTTTTTACGTTCAATAATTTCGTCTAGTTTATCTAGTTCGTTATTATCTAACGTGAAAGGAATGCAAAGTGACTCCATGCTGCAATCATGACAATGAATTGCACAACCACCAGTAGATGCACGAAGCTGTTTAGTTTGATCTGTAGGCATATATACTCTCAATTAATTACTACAATACCATGTTAAACTAATAACAAAGCTTGAGCTAGTTTAGCTGCATGATGGCGATATAAATAGTTTGTAAGCCAAATACTACAATCAAGATCCCACTTAAAAGTCGTACTTGCTTTTTTTGAACCCATCCAGCTAATTTTTTAGCGGTTAATCCAGCACTTAACAATGCAGGCAGTGTTCCAAGGCCAAAAGCAAACATCACCAAAGCTCCGTTCAATGCATCACCTGATGCAACTGACCAGGTTAAGGTACTGTAAACTAAACCACAGGGTAACCATCCCCAAATCATCCCTGCAATTGTTGCTTGAAACTGGGTTTTAATCGGCAACAATTTATTAGCAATAGGTTTGAGTAACGACCATAAACCTTTACCAAGTTTTTCAATATGGACGACTCCGAACCATATTTGGGCAATATAAAGTCCAGTTATTATCATCATAATGCCGGCAAGTATTCTTAAACCAATGAGATAACTGTCAACATCGAACATGTAGCCTAATGCAGCACTACTTGCTCCAGCCAACGCACCTGCAATCGTGTAACTCGCAATACGGCCAAAATTATAACTGAGTAAAAAACTTAATTGGTTTGCTAAACGATTTGAAGATGTTGCTGGCAAATTAGTAGCAAAAGCGCCAATTAAACCACCACACATTCCAAAACAATGTGCAGCGCCCATTAATCCGACCAGGAATGCTCCCCATACATTATATTCAATCAATTTGCGGAGTCTTTTTGGTTGCAGATTTATCCGAATCAATTAGCTCATCATTAAAAGAGTTAGCAGATACCACGTCATCATTGAGCGTCTTAGTATTATCTGTAGTCACAGTATTATCTGTAGTCACAGTAGGCTTATCTTCATCAAATAATATCGACACACTTTGCCTATCAAGATCATCGAATTGTTCTGATTTTACCGCCCAAAAAAATACGGCTACAGCGACCACGACGAAAAGCATGGCAATGGGAATTAATACGTAGATGATACTCATAGTTTTACCCTTAGCAGGCGAAGACTGTTAGAAACAACAATGATTGAGCTTATCGACATACCAATCGCCGCTATATACGGTACGACATGACCAGTTACGGCTAACGGCAATATAATGATGTTGTAAGCAAACGCCCAAATTAGATTTTGTTTTATTATTCTATTGGTTAGTTTAGCAAGTTTTATTGCTTGAATGAATTTAGAAAGATGATCGCCAAGTAAAATTAAGTCAGCGCTATTTTTAGCAATTGCGCTGCCACTTCCCATTGCTACAGATAAGTTGGCACCAGCGAGTACTGGGGCATCATTGATACCATCACCAAACATAGCAACCTGCTGTTTTTGTTGTAAATTATTTATCAATTCAAGTTTGTCTTGTGGGCTTAAGCCTGCATAAGCTTGTTGAATATTTAATTGACGGGCTATTTCAGTGACATGTTTACTGCTGTCACCACTTGCCATGCTGACTTGAATACCTAACGCCTGAAGTTCTGTTACAGCTTGTGCACTATCAATACGGATAGCATCTTGCAAAATAAAGCAGGAAGCTATTATGTCATCAATAGATAACCAAAGTAATTGGCCTTTACAATGTGACGCATCGAGGCCGACAAACTGAGCATTACCCAATTTGACGATATGTTTATTAACCTTGGCAGATATTCCTAGCCCAACATGGTGGATGATCTCTGTTGCGATAATGTCTGAGTTAACAAATGGTGCAAATGCTTTTGCGATGGGATGAATGGAACCCATTTCAAGCGCTGCAGCATAATTAAGAGCTGAATGCTCATTAACAAGTTCATCTGTAATGATTGTTTTTTGAATAGAGACAGTTCCGCACGTTAATGTGCCGGTCTTATCAAATACGACATGTTCAATTAATGGTAGCTTCTCAAATACGCCCGCTTTTTGAACAATAATCCCCAGTTTGGTAAATATTGCCGTAGAACATGTGATTGCTGTTGGTGTTGCTAATGCAAGTGCACAAGGGCAGGTGGCGACTAATACCGATAACATGACCCAGAAAGCATCATCTGGTGAAATAAATAGCCAACTAAAATAGGTGCTCCCCGCAATAGCAATGATGGCCGTTGAAAAATAGCTGGCAGATTTATCAACGAGCAAGGCAATTTTAGGTTTCGTATTAGAGGCTACCTCTTGTAACCGGATAATTTCAGCGACTAATTGATCTTGACCTAATGCGGTTACTCGAACAGTAATAGGTTGGTCTACATTAATGGTGCCAGCATACACGGTATCTCGCTCACTTTTGATAAATGGCATTTGTTCGCCAGTTAACATTGATTCATTTAAGCCTGATTTACCTGATAATATGATCCCATCAGCAGCAACGACTTCACCAGGCTTGATTAAAATGGTATCTCCAACTTTTAATCGTTTAGCTGGAATTTCAGTTACTTCACTAGTAGAGGAGTTATTTATTGAATCAGATATTAAATTAGCTGTTAACGGTACGAGTTTGTGTAGATTACTCGAACTGACGGATGCGGTTTGTTTTGCTTTTTGTTCGAAAAAACGCCCCAATAGCAAAAAGAAAGTGAACATGGTGACAGACTCAAAATACACTTCACCAGTGCCGTTTATTGTCGCGATACAACTGGCTATATAAGCGCCAGCGATAGCTAAAGAAACGGACAAATCCATATTGACCTTACCGCCGAGCAAACTTCTAACGGCACTGAAGTAAAAAGGTTGAGCAGAATAAAAGACCACAGGAGCGGCAAGCGTCATACTGACCCAGCGAAAGTAATCCCTCATTTCAGTATCTTCTAAAATGAAGTAGTCAGAATATAAAGCCAGTGCAAACATCATCACTTGCATGGTGACAAATGCAGCTAGTCCAAGACGAAGTAGAAACTTTCGCGATTCTTGTTTACTGAGTTTTTCTTGTTCGTCTATTTGATAGGGTGCAGCTTGATAACCAATACGGCTGATTTCTGATAGTATTTCACTGAGTTTTACACGAGAGTCATCCCAACAGACTAATGCTCTTTGGGTAGTAGAGTTGACCGCAATGCTAATTATGCCAGGAAGCTGTTTTAATTTATGTTCAATTAGCCAAGCACAAGCTGCACAAGTTATCCCTTCGATAGAAACTGAAAGCGTATTTTGGTTATCTTTTGAATGGACTAAGTCTTGTTGGATTTCAGGAAGATCGTACGCAGAAAATTGAGCCAACTCAGATGGAACAAGCGCAGTTTGCTTACTGCCTGGTTCACTTCTAAATTGATAATAGCTACTTAACCCAGAGTCGATGATGGCTTGTGATACAGCCTGACAACCAGGACAACACATAGGTTGTGCCTGATTATCAATAACGGTTGTAAATTCGCTACCAGTTAAAACAGGTTCATTACAGTGAAAGCAATTTTGCATGAAGATTAATTCAACCAGTATTCTACATCATCTTGTATATCAATACGTTGCTGGATACGCCAGCTATTATCAAAGCCTTGTAATCTTACATTCCACGGACCTGAAATTGCTTCAGATAAGCCGATTCTGAAATCACCGTTACCATCTGCAGTCGCATTGATTCTAAAATCTTTATCTTCAAGAGTCGGGTGAATGAAACTGACTTGAAGTGCGGCGCGGTATTCAGGGCCGCCGTGCTGGGAAATTTTTAATTCATGGTCATGAACTTCAATTAAAAACTGCATACCTAAGTTTTTAGCTTGTTTGATTTTACGTAAATCCATATTGATGGCTTTACCTTCTTTATAATAATCATCAGAAACCAGCGAGTCTGCATTATCAATTGCAATGCTCATTGCCACCATACTTTTAATGACAACGACAAGAAGTAGAACAACAATAAACCAAGGCCAAAAATGCTTATACCAGGGTTGAACATCAGACATAAAAAGGTCCTAAATATTAAGAATTATTATTATGTTATTTTACCTTGAAAAGGCTTAAGAATCACTTAAAAAAAAGGCTTCGTTTTCACGAAGCCTTTGATGTTACCGAGGTGTAACTATTTGTTTGATAAGCTATAAACGTAAGCAGATATTACGTGAACTTTTTCTTCACCTAAGATGTCGTTCCACGCAGGCATAACACCAGCACGACCGTTTGCAATTGATTGCATCACTTGCAAACGACTGCCACCGTATAACCAAGCATTGTCAGTTAAATCAGGTGCGCCCATAAACTTATTACCAGTGCCGTCCATTCCATGACAAGCAAAACAGCCTTTCATAAATGAACCTTGACCTTGCGCTGCTAACGTAGCGTCATGATCACGACCAGATAGTTTAAATACGTACTCAGCTAAGCCTTGTATTTCACTGTCTTCAATCGGTAAACCGCCTTTTGGAGGCATCATACCGTTTCGACCGTTCATGATAGAAGTCTTAATTGTGGCTAGTTCACCACCGTATAACCAATTACCATCAGTTAAATCAGGGAAACCAATACCACCACTACCTGTTGAACCATGGCATTGAGCACAATTTTGCAGGAACAAACGTCCACCAACTTTTAATGCTTCTTCATCTTTAACTAAATCTTCTAACGGTGTCGCTAGATATGCAGCAAAGATAGGACCATATTTTTCATCAGCAGCCGCAACTTCACGGTCATATTGTGATAAACGATTTTCAGCTTTAGCGAGTTCGACAGCAGCTTTCGAGTCAGCTTTAATACCTTCTTCGTAACCCACACTTTGGTTAGAACTCGTCCAACCAAATAAACCTTGGTAACTACCAAGACCTGGGTATAACGCTAGGTAAATCAGGCCAAAAACAATACTGAGATAGAACATGTATGCCCACCACTTTGGTAGTGGGTTGTTTAGTTCTTCAATACCGTCAAAGGTATGACCCATTGATTCGCCTTCTTCAATTCCGGTCTTGTTCTTTGAACAAGCACGTAAAAGGAAGAAACAACCAGCAATAACTAATAGCGTCGGAAAAATAATCCACACATTCCAAAAGATACTCATTACTTATTATCTCCTGAATGATTAGTTTGGCTTTTAATTTCTTCGTCAGAAAAAATCAGGTTAGCGGCTTCATCAAAACCAGCTTTGCTTTTAGAGCTATACGCCCAATAAAAGATGCCAGCAAATACGACCATAACAATAATGGTAAGAATGCCTTGTAACGTTCCGTAATCCATAATTGCCTCCTTATTTCAGCGCGTGGCCTAAAGACTGAAGGTAAGCGATTAACGCTTCTAATTCAGTTTTGCCTTCAACAGCCGCTTGAGCGCGAGCAATTTCTTCTTCGGTATACAAATTATGATCCGGATGGAAATTACTTAAGATTTGCATCTTCTTACCAGTGAGTTTTCCGTCTAGTTTATTTTCAGCTAACCAAGGGTAAGCTGGCATATTAGACTGTGGAACGACATCACGAGGGTTAATCAAATGCACTTCATGCCATTTGTCACTGTAACGACCGCCAACTCGAGCTAAGTCAGGTCCAGTACGCTTAGAACCCCACTGGAATGGGTGGTCCCAAACTGACTCACCAGCTACAGAGTAATGGCCATAACGTTCAGTTTCTGCACGTAAAGGGCGGATCATTTGGCTGTGACAGTTATAACAACCTTCACGGACATAAATATCACGACCTTCTGTCTGTAATGCAGTATACGGAATTAACCCTTCAACTGGTTCAGTTGTATCCTTAGAAAATAGCAACGGAGTGATCTGAACTAAACCACCAAAACTGATGGCAATAACAGTAAAGATACCTAGCAGACCGATGTTTTTTTCGATAATTTCATGATTAAATTTCATCGTTCTGCTCCTTATGCTTTTTCTTCAGCTAATGCTGGTAAAGTATCTTTAGGTGCATTAACGGTACGAATGACGTTGTACGCCATAATGAACATACCAGTTAAGAAGAACACACCACCAATAAAGCGGACAAAGTAGAATGGGTAAGAAGCTTCTAAGCTTTCAACAAAGCTATAAGTTAATGTACCGTCAGAGTTAACTGCACGCCACATTAGACCTTGCATCACACCAGAAATCCACATTGCTACGATGTATAACACGGTACCAATCGTCGCTAACCAGAAATGCACATTCACTAGGTTAGTACTGTACATACGGCCGTGACCGAATAACACAGGTATTAAGTGATATAGCGAACCGATAGAAACCATCGCAACCCAACCTAATGCACCAGAGTGAACGTGACCAACAGTCCAATCTGTGTAATGCGAAAGGGCGTTTACTGTTTTAATCGCCATCATTGGTCCTTCGAAGGTAGACATACCATAGAAAGATAATGAAACAACTAAGAATCGTAAAACTGGGTCGGTACGTAACTTATGCCAAGCACCTGATAACGTCATAATACCGTTAATCATGCCACCCCAAGATGGAGCAAATAAGATTAACGACATCACCATACCTAGAGTCTGAGTCCAGTCAGGTAACGCAGTATAATGAAGGTGATGTGGACCAGCCCAAATATACAATGCAATCAATGCCCAGAAATGGACGATAGAAAGACGGTAAGAATAAACAGGGCGACCAGCTTGTTTAGGTACGAAGTAATACATCATCCCTAAGAAACCTGCAGTTAGTAGGAAACCAACCGCATTATGTCCATACCACCACTGTACCATCGCATCGACTGCGCCTGAGTACATGGAATATGATTTGAATAAGCTCACAGGAACCGCCATTGAGTTAACAATGTGCAGTACTGCTACCGTGATAATGAAAGCACCAAAGAACCAGTTAGCAACATAAATGTGCGACGTAGTTCGTTTAATGATTGTGCCAAAGAACACTACTGCATAAGCAACCCAGACAATGGTAATTGCGATATCAATAGGCCACTCAAGTTCTGCATACTCTTTACCTGAGGTGAAACCCATTGGTAAGGTGATTGCAGCTGAGAGGATAATGGCTTGCCAACCCCAGAATGTAAATGCAGCTAATTTAGGTGCAAATAATCGGGTTTGACAGGTGCGTTGTACGATATAGTAGGATGTTGCGAAAAGGGCTGAAGTACCAAACGCGAAAATCACAGCATTCGTATGTAGCGGTCTAAGACGACTATACGTTAACCATGATGTTTCAAAGTTTAGTTGTGGCCAGATTAACTGGGCCGCAATCAATACACCAACTGCCATACCAACGATTCCCCACAAAACTGTGGTTAATGCGAATTGGCGAACAATAGTGTAGTTGTAATCAGCGCCTGTAGGCTGGGAATGATTCATCATAATGCTTCCACGGCTTATTACTTTTACTTTTAATTATAGTAAAGAAGAACTTTACCTGTTTAGGCTGACATTCGCTGAAAAAACAACCTAAAATGAAGTTGCTTTTTAACGCGCTGTCAAGGTGTTACCTCATGTTTTTTGTATCTATCATGAGGCAATGCAATGATACTTGAGCTGCGTCAAAAAAGATACTCAGAGAACCTGAGGAAACTTGATCCAGATCAATTTCCTAAAGATAATGTTATCAATTTGAATCATGAGGTTATTATTTGTGCGATTTTTAACAAAGTGTGCTTTCTTGTTATTTTTTATTGCTAATTTAGTAGGATGCGATTCTCAACCTCCAATCGAAGTAAGCAAAAGTGAAGTTGTTGATCAAACGTTATGTCAATTTGCTAAAGAAGTTTGTGAACAAAGTGTAAACAACCAAACCGTGTCTCTCATGATAAACCCTGTTTTCACACCAAGTGAAAAACCATTAGACATCCAACTTACGTTTTCAGTACCTGTAAGCGATGTACAGATTAGAATTGAAGGTCGCGATATGTTTATGGGCGTTATTCCAGTTAGACTAGAAACCGATGATCAAAAATCATTCAAGGGAACTGCAATTTATGGATCTTGCAGCAGTAATTATATGGTTTGGCGAACAATAGTGAGCTATAAACAAGATGGGGTCAGCAAGTCTACCTGGTTCGATTTTTTAGCTGATAACCAATAATAAGGCAATTAACATAAAAATATTAGTTAACAGCTTAAATCGTGTTGATAATCATTCTCATTAATATATAATTGCTATATTGAATTTTTGAGGACAACACAATGACACAACTTAATATTTCTATTCCACTTGATAAAATGGCTTCGCTTATCCAAAGTGGACACATCTGCGTTGCAGATATTAAAAGTTTAGATATAGAAACAAAAAAGCAGCTGTGGCAGCTATGTTTGATGTCTTGTAAGAAACGCGTGTATTGTGACGAGGCTGTGACAGCTAACCATCAATCACCTGAACTGATAGATGAGCAGCTTATTTCAATGTTTCGTAACGATTAGACACTATTTAGGATTAAAATATTAGGGATTAGACTTAAAAGGGGTTAGCTTCTTTATAGCATACTCATAATTCGTTTCGCACAATCTATAAAAACGCAATTTGATATAACCTAAAGCTTATAAGCAACTATCATCCGCTTTGTGCCTCATCAAATATTGTTTAAATTTTAAACTTACATAGAAATCCAAGCCATTTCTGTAGGCTTTGTGTTTATGTTTGTGTTTAGCATTCAATTTAATGATTCAATACACCTAGAATAGCTAAGTGCTTTAGAATCGATTCTCCACAAATATCACATTCTACTTCTAGATTATTCTCAAGCTTATATAGATTCTGATTTAGCTGGATAAGTCGTTCTAGTTTGTGATCATGTCATCGATATGCTTTATCTCATCTTGTAATTACATTTTCAGCATCAATGACATAATGGGTATCCCATTAAGTGTTTAGATTTCTACCTTAACAAGGTTATCAGTCAGCAACATTCTACGTTCTATCAATGTTGCTATTGCTTGTTTCATTGCTTGTTTAATGGATTGTTTAGTCATACTGCATGCTTCAAATCGTTAATCGTTATTCAAACTTACACATGTTTATTGGAAATTATTTTACTGTCACTTGATTTTAGTCACGCATCCTAAAGCATTACTACTAAAAAGACATCCTTAACGCACATCATTTTTTAAGATGATTATTTTTTTGTTACTTGTTAAAACTATTAACTTATCAACTGAACCGTTAGGATAAACAATGCATTGAAAATTTTCTTATCAATCTTGGTATAACTATATATGTCCAATCGTCAGTCTCAACAAAACAGCGTAAAAATAACGACATTAACTCAACTCGCTAGTTCAGCAAGTTATTCACTTTTGGATACCTTACATAGAGATCCAGATGCTACAAGTAGCGGTATTGATTACCAACCTCGACAAGTATTCTCAGGCCATTATGTCCCAGTTAGACCGACTCCTATTAAAGATCCCAAATACGTTGCACACAGTAAAAACTTGTTTTTAGAACTTGGATTTGACGACAGTTTGGCGACGTCCCCTGATTTTGTACGTCTATTTTCGGGAGACTTGTCTCAGGTTCCCGAGCCTATGCGTCAAGTCGGGTGGTCAACTGGTTATGCACTTTCTATTTACGGTACTGAATATATTCAGCAATGCCCATTTCAAACGGGTAATGGCTATGGCGATGGTCGCGCGATCTCAGTATTTGAAGCCGTTATCAACAACCAACGTTGGGAAATGCAATTAAAAGGAGGCGGGCGTACACCATACTGTAGAGGTGCTGACGGTCGAGCTGTATTACGCTCAAGTATTCGTGAGTTTTTAGCTCAAGAGCATATGCACGCTCTAGGTGTACCTACATCGCGTTCTTTAAGTTTGTATGTTTCAACGGATAAAGTACAACGTCCATGGTACTCGGAAGATTCACGCTCGGAAAATCCTGATATATTAATATCCGAATCTGTTGCGATTACAACGCGCGTCGCACCGTCCTTTATTCGTGTTGGACAACTTGAGCTTTTTGCTCGACGTGTCCGTCATCAAGAACACGCAAATGCATTGCAAGAACTCGAAAAGATAGTGTTACATTTAATACAGCGTGAATACGCTGATGTAATCGATAAGGAGCTTCCTTTAGCTGCACAAATAATTTTATTGGCAAAAGAGTTTAGAAGTCGGCTAACATCGCTCATCGGACAATGGATCCGAGTTGGTTTTTGCCAAGGTAATTTCAATAGTGATAATTGTGCAGCAGGTGGTTACACACTTGACTATGGCCCCTTTGGTTTTTGTGATGTTTTTGATCCTCAATACTCGCCTTGGACAGGTGGAGGACTACATTTTTCTTTGATGAACCAACCTAACGCAGCACAAAAAAACTTTGATAGTTTTTGTTCAGCTTTACGTCCTTTGTTATCTGATGAGCATGATTTTTTAAGACAATTTGATGAAATTCAAGAAGGTTTTTCAAATGTCATGCATACACAAATGAATACCATGTGGGCAAAAAAGCTCGGTTTTGAACATTTAAACATGAATAATCATCAGCAACTTTACAACTCGATGCTCAGTGAGCTAGACAAGCTGATGAAGCAAACGAAGGTTGATTATACTATTTTCTTCCGAGAGCTCTCCTCTATTCCAGACGATATAACCCCTTTGCAAAAAAGTTTTTATTCCGATTTAGCAGGGGGGGCAGATGAACAATCATTGAATCATCGCTGGAAAGTGTGGCTTGATGATTGGAAAGTACTTATCAACATTAGTATTAGTGATATCAGAGGTGATAATAGTATTGCAAACAGTACTCATAACAATGTTTCTGGACCACAATCGATCAAAGAAATATCTACACATATGAAACTTGTAAATCCCAAATATATTTTGCGTGAGTGGTTTGTTGTACCTGCTTATCAACAAGCCGCTGAAGGAAATTATGAATTGCTGCACGAACTGCAGGACGTAATGACACAGCCTTATGCAGAATTATCAAAGGATATAGAAGAAAAATACTATCGACTAAAACCGACTCAATTATTTGAAGTCGGGGGCTTGTCACATCTTAGTTGTTCATCGTGATGACAATGAAATACATAAGCCCATTGTAGATATGCAAAGCTTGTTCAACAGTATCAAGACGAGTAAATAGATAATTAGAAAGGAACAAATTTATCTAGCCGCTTAACAAGATAATTTTAATTGGCCAGTAGAACAAACTGGCCCATGCGGCGGTTAAATTTCACTGCTAATTATTTAGCATCACGAACCAAGCGGACCCAATTATTTATGGAAATGTAATCACTTGCCATTTCAGAAGCAAGTTCATAATCCGATGGTTTACCACTTTTCGGATCGCTTCGTTGCGCACCAGCCCCGTGCCAATCAAAATATTCTGTAGCATTTGAGTCTTTCTTGCTCCAAGCTTGCGCAAACGAAATATAAACAGCAGTGTGTTTAAAGTCGCCTTGAGTCGTACTCGTCCAAACATAATAGGCGTCCTGTTGTGATTTAAATTCAGTCTGGGTCACGTTAAAAAACTCAGTGTTTATTGTTGGTAAGTCTTTTTTCTCATAATCAACTAATGATTGAAGCTCTTTGGCATTGGGTAATCGCCAATCGCTATAACCTGCAAGCAAAGCGTTATCTGCAAAAGCTAGAGCTTTGACCCAATCCATTTGTTGACCACTATCATTTTTAGCCCACATCAAACCAGTTGATTGGTCAGTGATAGTGCCATTATTGTTATCAATATAGTCCATATCATAGAGCGTTGTAGTATTGCGAACTGCACGTACAAAATTGCCAGGTACAAACATATGGTCAGATTTTTGAATGGTAGTTTGATCGAAAAACAAGCCTGTTTCATATGATTTAATATGCCCATCAGCAAAGTTAAAGCCAAACCCTCCCTGAAGACCGCCATGTGCAGTAAAGTTTTGCACTGCGCTTTTATTGTAAACAGTACTTGACCAGAAAGCGCCAGCAAATGGAATACGTTTATCATAATTGAAATCAAAATAAGCGGTATCAAGGTACGGACGACTCTCCTGACCACTTTCAGGCTTCATTAGTTGCCCATCAAAATTGGCCAGTGAATACAGTTCTTTAATTGTAGGTAAACGCCAATCATCGTAACCACCTAAGGTCATATTGTTTATCACTTTAGTTGATTCAGCTAAATTCCTTTTGGTCGTATCATGGCTTTTCTGCCACATTAACCCGGTATTTAAGTCTGTCACCGTTCCATCTTCATTATCTTTATAACTCAAAGAGTTACCTTCAATTGAAGCGTCTTGACCAGTAAACAAGCTACTATTAGAGATGGATAAAGGCTTTCCCTTTACATCATATTGAACACTTTGGCCGGTATCTGGTAATTTTTGGGTTTCTATTTGGGCATATACAGGATTCAACAGGGTAAACATGAATACTGAAAATAATGATACGTTGAACACAATAGACATTTAGCGATCCTTTGTCGTGACTTACAGGGATTATGCAGACAACGAATATATTAGAGTAATCACAGAAAGATACTCATTACTTAACTATAGGTCATTGATTTATAGGATGTTAGGTCAAAGTAGGGCGCATGGCCCCGCTCTGATTTCTGAGCTATATTGCTTTTATTCGTTGTAATAGGTGTGTAGCTGATAAGGTGTACCACCGTAGGTGTAGTCAGTTGCAATTAAATTCACAACTTCTCCTTTTTCAATACCACGTAGTGATGTTTCAATAATTAATTCACCAGTTGAGGCGTTATAAATATAAACATCGTAGTCACCACTTTCTAATTCATAATCAGCATTGCCCATATAACTGAGTTCAATTTGTGCAGAATAAGTATCTGGGTTACTGCCATCATTTATAATCAAAACATCAATAGCATCACTTTTTATATCATCAATACTGTGGCTTATTAAAACTTTCGCGTGAGTGTCTATAATTCGAAGCTCTTCTTCGTAATCATTTACTGTAATGGATGATGATGTATCACCCGATGTTAAGATAAGCATGCGACTACTAGGCTGTAAATCAACGCAGAATGTATCAATTTTTTCTTCTTTAATACTATCCATTATGTAAAAGCTGCGCGTATCGCTCGTATCTACATTTTCAATTTCAATATCAACTAGATTAGACAAAGCACCAAATTCTAATGTATTAGCTATCAAGTTGGCTTCGTTATCGATATCTGGATCGGTTAAGTAAATGTCGAGAAAAATGTCTGAGTAATCAGGAGCAGAGATACCATGTGAGAAACGTATCTTTGCTGCTTGCGCTTCATTTGTGAGTTCTCGAGCACTGTCTGTTTCAATGTTTATAATGCTATATACAGGATCGTATGAACCTGCAGTTAGGTAGTTAGTCAACGCAAATATTTGAGCATCACCAGTTGATACTGTAATACTGTAATACTGTCACTCGATGCAATAATATTATCTGTACCAGATTCAGTTAAAACCAATTTATAAATACCTGATTGTATTTCGACTTCATCACTCGAATTTTCATATGATAAAGTGTGATCGGCGACTTTGTTTAATAAATCTTCTCCTTCGTTTAACCAATAAACATCGATATCAAATGCTGAGTTTGATAAATGAATAAACTGAATTATTGCATCATAGTTTTCATCAAAATCTTCATCGAATAATTCTGAAATATCAGTCGTTAATGTAAGCGAAGATGGCACATCAGTATCACCATAAATTATATATGTACTAATTATATCGTTGGACACACTAACACCATCATTGCTAGTGAATTCGTCGTTTGAGGAGTTAGGTAAAATTTGATTAAATCCTAAGTCGTAGCTGTCCTTCGCTACAGACTCAATAGTGCTAGCATCTCCGAATGCTAATTCAGCGATAGATTGATCATCGACCAGAAATTCGATGATAGGAGACTGGGGAACTAAATTTACAAACTGGTAATAGCCAGTTGAACTCGTAGAATCGCTAACTTCATCAAGCAGATCCTCAGCCCATTCACAAGCTGTTAAGGTTAACGATATGCCGACAATTAAACTTGTAATAATTGTTTTTTGCTTTTTTCCCTTAAACATAATCAATGTATACCCAAATGAATTTGATGCATCAATTATACTTTTGCAAAGTGTATAGTTTCGTCAGTATTAAGGAAAAAATGTGGAGCTTTAGTATAAGTAAGTCAATTAAGCCTATGCCTAAATTATTTTGCCCCATAAAGAGTTAGTATTTAACTCGTTGCAACACAGAGGGTTGCAATGTTTAAGATAAATCCATTATTACTGGTTTTTATGTGGCTATCTATAAGGAGTCATGTTGAACACCATTACTTAAAAGACAATAGTAAGACTAAAAGGCCGTAATATTTGAGTTGTTTTATTCTAAATAGGTTAGGGTAATTAAAACGAGTAAAGAGTAATTACACCTTGCTCAATCTATAAAAGGCGCCTTTGCCATCTCGTTAAATTGGCTAACTTGCAAACGGTAACTTTGGGGGAATCGCCAGGAAAACCTTAAAATATTTCTATATAAATTCACAATGTCATAGCGAACGACAAACCAAACGGCTCTAGTCAAAGTAATAAGTTAGGACCTCAAATAACATTATTTAAAATAAAACTTTCTAAGTGTTTAGACCTCAACAAACTCCAATAAACGCCTAAAAAACAACCAAATAGATGCTGAAAGTCACACAGCCCACCAAGATAACCAACAAAAAAACACCATTAACCAACTTAACTTGAGATTATTTTCATTGTTAATAACATTCAATTGGTCTACTTTACCATAAGCTTATGGTCAAAAAGACTTATAGTTACCTCGTAGTAAAAAAAATAAAAAAGCGATTTTATAAAATGACTAATTAAAAATACAATACTCTTCAGGAAATATAAATGAATATACAAAACGATAGATTTAAATTATCCAGGACAAGCTTACTCGTTTCACCTTTATTACTATTATTGTCGGCATGTTCAGATGATGACAAAAAAACACCCGTTGTGCCTCCAATACCCGTAGTGCCTCCAGTCGTGGAAGTCGATCCCGATCCGTTAGTGACTAATTTAGTGGAAGCGGCAAACAAAGCAAATAAACGCATTGGTACTGCGTTAAGTCATGGTGTTTTAAGCAATAACGAGACTGACTATATCGACATAGTAAAGAAAGAATTTAACTATGTGACTCCTGAAAATATAGGTAAATGGGGATCTATTCAAAATGCTACCTCTGACGTTTGGGATTATGACGCTTTAGATAGCATGATCGATTTTGTCGAAGATAATGATATAGCGTTTAAAGGCCACGCATTAGTATGGCATCGCCAAGCACCATCTTTTGTTAATGGTGATGTAACAGCTGAAGATTTAACCATATTAATTAATGCGCATATCGATGCTACGGCTGCGCGTTATAGTGGACAAATATATGCGTGGGATGTGGCAAACGAAGTGATGGGTGATGATGCTAATTATCGTGACTCTGTATTCTTTGAAAAGCTAGATAAAAACTACATTGCTGATGCGTTCACTAGAGCACATGTTGCAGATCCTGAGGCGAAGTTGTTTTATAACGATTACAGTATCGATAACATCAATGCTAAGTCTGATGCTGTATTTACCATGGTTTCAGAATTAATCAATGCTGAAGTCCCGATTCACGGGGTGGGTTTTCAAATGCATTTAGATGCATCAAATGCACCATCAACCCAGCAAATGACCGATAACCTGCAACGTTTTGCTGATTTGGACTTAGACGTTAACATCAGTGAAATTGATGTGCGTTTATCCGCCTTACCTTGGGACCAAGTGACTAAACTGGCTATTCAACAACAGGTATACCATCGTGCAGTCAATGCATGCATGAATGTTGACCGTTGTGACGCTGTCACGGTTTGGGGGTTCACAGACAAATATAGTTGGATTGATGGCGAGTTTGGACCCGATGATCCACTTTTATACACTGCTGATTACCAAAGAAAACCGGCTTATTTTGCGATAGCTGATGCCTTTATGGGTATTGAAGCTGATGAATCAGGTGTGATGCCAAACTTAATTGCCAATGGTAACTTTGAAATAGGCACAGACGGCTGGACAACCTTAGGCGAAACAACGACAAGAACCACTGAATATCAACAGAATGGAATAACATCGCTGTTATCTTCAGCAAGTGAAGATGCTAAAGCGACAGCTAGCATTGATATCACCAACTTACTTAAGGCAAACAGCGTTTATGACCTTGAAGCTTGGGTGATGAATGCTAACGAAACTACATTAGCAAGCTCTGTAAATGTAATGCTCGAATGTGTCACTGAAGAAGTGACTACTATCGTTGTTAATTCAGTCGTTGCCAGCAACACTGAATTTAGCCAATTATCAGGTTCATTTTCCGTACCTAATTGTGAGCTTGTCAACGCCACTATATCAGTTGAAGGCGCTGATGTAAGTGAAGATTTTTACTTAGATGCAGTAAGCCTTCGACCACAAACTTTAATGCCTAACACTGATGGATTTGGCGATAACCTGTTAGCTAACAGTGATTTTGAAATTGATGCTTCAGGATGGGAAGGTTACGACACATCAGCAGTTGCAATCACCACAAGCAAAGTATTTGCCGGAAGCCAAAGTCTAGTCGGTACTGCGCGTACCCAAGAATACCAAGGGCCATCAACGAATATTTTGAGTCTTGTTGAGTCAGGCCAAACTTACCAATTGTTTGCTCGAACGGCAATTAGTGAAGGTTTAGCTCAAGTTAAAGCGACAATTAGTGCAACCTGTTCAGATGGTGTTAAGTACTTAGGCACTGGTGCTACGGAGGCTAACTCAACTGATTGGTCTTTAATTGCGGGGCAGGTAACGTTACCTACCTGTGCGATGAGCGATGCCATTCTTTATTTTGAAGGCCCTGCAGTGGGTATTGATATCTATGTCGATGACGTTACTTTTCATCAAGAAAAGAAAGATCTAGGTCCTAACTTAGTAACAAACAGCGACTTTGAAATAAACACTGATGGCTGGTCAGTTTGGGGCGGCACATTAGCCAGCTCAACAAACTATGCCAACACAGGTAATAGTAGTGCTTTACATAGTGATAGAACAGGGACTTGGCAAGGCCCGATATTTAATTTACAGCCTTTTGCTGAAACCGGTAAGACCTATGAAATTACCACATATGCCCGCATTGAAAATACTAATGAAGATCTGCTAAACATTACCTTGAAAACCTTATGTGAAGGTGATGAAGAAGCTGATGCATCTTACACTCAACATGGTGCTATAACGGTTACCAATAGCGAGTGGACAAAGTTAACCGGTAGTTTAGTGTTACCAAATTGTGCGCTAACTAGTGCCGTTGTATATTTTGATGGCCCCGCAATTGGTGTCGATATTTATATCGATAGCGTGTCTATTACCAGTGACATTACTGTGGACACTGATAATTTATTGACCAATTCAACCTTTGAATCGGGTATAAATGGCTGGGCAACTTGGGGGGCAAACATTGAAGAAAGTACTGATTTTGCGCATACAGGTGAAAAATCAGCGTTAGTTAATTCACGTACCAATGATTGGCAAGGACCTGTTTACGACTTTTTGGGTCGAGGAGTTGCAAACACCCCTTATGATATAAGCGGTTGGATAAGAGTTGCAGGTTCTGACAGTGAAAACGTTAGCATTAACATCAAGCAAACCTGTGAAGGTTCAGAGGCGATTTACACCGAGGCAAGCCCAGCCGTTACTGTATCAGACAGTGATTGGACATTAGTGAGTGGTACATTTACACCCCCTGATTGTGAATTAACTGAGCTCTCGGTGTATTTTTCTAATGCCGCAGTAGGTGTTGATATTTATTTAGACGACGCAGTAGTTAAGTTGGCTTCTGTAGAATAAATAGACTCTGTTTATTTACTCAATAAGTATGCCGTTTAGTAAATAGTACCCAAATAAGCATAGATTTATATCGAGCAGAGGGGCGTTTCATCAAGTTCTGACCTCAAGCATTGTTTGTAGATTAATTAAATTAATTTATCTAATCTACAATATCGTTATATGTTTATTTAGCAAACTATCTATAAGGAATGTTGATAATTAATTATCAACATTCTTTTTTTAAACTGCCATCATTAGATTGTTTGTTAATATCACAACAAACCAGCTCGAGTATCGCTATAAATAAGTTCTTCTAATAGATTAATGACATTTGAATATTGCGATTGAAAATCTCTTATTTGGTTTTAGATAATTTAAAACCACAAACACTTTTACAACAGCAGTTGGCTTTAACCGCAGTTCATATCGAATAGAGCACTGAACGAACTTTCGAATCCTTAAAGAAACATCCAATTTAACATAATATACATTGTGCGTAGTTATATGTGTTCGTATTAATCGTGCAGTTTTAACAAGCATCCGCCACTTTACAGGCAAAACAGCACATTATTTATGGCGTCGCTACGTGAAATCTGAAGCTAACACCCTTGATACTCATTCAGATTTCACATACAAGCGCCTAAGTTTTAGGCTAAATGATCCAGTGGTTTGTTAGCAGCACTTTGATGACGTTCTGTTTGTGTGGTGTGCAAGTACTGTGACGTTGTATCAATGCTTTCGTGTCCGGCATCAGCTTGAACATGCGATAACGGCCTTTTATTAATATTGATGTCATGAGTAATACCAGTATGCCTGATATTATGTGCTGATAGTTTCCTCATCAATTCACTGTCATGATCAAAGCCATCTTCTAATGCTTTATCTGCTGCAAGATTGATGAGCGTATCTATTTCTTCTCTTATTTGCCTGATACCTAAATTTGCATTTAACTCACCAGAGTCTCGGCCATGAGAAGCTGCTTTGTGTCTAATAAAAATTGGGTGTTGCTCATTAATATTAGGTAAATCACTAAGTCCAAGGAAATGGCGATATGTTTGAAGACCGTCTAACAGTGACGCAGATATTGCAATACTTCTAGCTTTGCCGCTTTTTGAAAATGGTACGTAGAAATACCAAATGCCATTGTGAGCATCTTTTCTAAACTGACTCATCATTGGTGAGTAACCAGCACGGGCGCTAATCTCAGAAATACGTAAGTAACAGCTATATAATATGTTGATTAAAAACAAACTTCGTTGATGTTTTTCTGGTTCTTTTTCTGCCAATCCAGTTACTGTACTGACGACATATGACCATTGTAATTTAGTAAAAGCATGATGGTTGTCATCGTCATTTTTTACGTATTTACGATTAACAGCAAAACGACTGTGTTTTAACCATAATTGTGCAGGATTTCGCTCAGTATATTCTTCACTATTTAAATAGCCGTAAAATGATGAAATAATTGCAATTTTAGTCTTTAATGCATTCTCACTTAGGCTGTATGGCAATTGTTTACCAAGCTTTTTCTTACCGATAAACGGTCTCCATGCAGAATTTGGATACCTTATTCCTGTAGGTTTATCTGTCTTAAATTGTGCCACATTAAAATAGCCAACAAGATCAATTGGCGGGTTTTCACAGTAGTTTATATAACGGGCAATATCCTTACGCGTTACTTGAATCGGTGAAAGTGACGCGACATCAAAACACCAATGCAAGAACGTTGTTAGCTCGCTACGATACGCTTTGTAATTATTCTCAGATTGTTTTTGTTCAAATAACCAATCGGAACAATGCTCAATAATTAAGCCAGCATCTGGCACTTTATGAAGCGTTATCGTGGTGATATGTTGATTAACAAAGCTATTACCCGCAAGGATAAAGTCAGCGGAATCAAATAGAGGGTAAACTGGAGGTTTCTCGTTTAGCATAATCTTATCTTGCTGAAATAATTGATTAATTATACCAGATTTACTTAATGCCGATAACGTTATTTATCGGCACAAAAATAGCCGTTTATATTGAATTTATTACCTTTAAGTTAAATTACCGCAAGTATTTTTTTCAGTAGTGTTTCTGCATTTGTAGGTTTTACAATGTAATCAATAGCACCCAATTCACGGCATTCGATAAAGCTTTCTTTGTCTGTGTTGCTTGTTAGCATAATGATTGGAACCTGGCTTAATTCATTAATTTCTTTTATGGCTTTTAGTGTTTGAATTCCATCCATTACTGGCATATCAATATCCAATAACACAAGTTCTGGCTGACAGTTTTTTAGTTTGTTTAGTGCTTCAGCCCCATTAGTTGCGACTTCAACATCAAAGCCTTTGGGTTTTAAAATTGTGGTAATAATTTTAAGCATTACATTTTGATCATCAACCACAAGTACTAAAGGCATTTTTTTCTTAAAGCTAGGCTTAGCAGCCCTTACCTTGCTGCCTATTTCGTTAAAATATTTCTGATTATGGGCCTTAAAATTTTCAACTCTAGGTTTAATCTTTTCTACTTGCACTTTGACTTCAGCACTCTCAGTCATATCTCCTTTGCATAACTGATCGACTTCAGAAATAAGCTCGGTTAGTAAATTATGTTGTATGCCCTTTTCGTCTGTTAAAGATGTTTCAACTTCATGCAGCTGCTGTGAAACAGATTGTAATTTTTTAATCACTGCCTTTTTATCTTGTTGGTAAGAGTTAACTTTATCTTGGCTGGTTAATAAGTCACCCATTTGCGTTATTGAAAGCCTAATCCTATTCATATCATATACGGGTCTAAAAGTTTCATAGCTATAGAAGCGCCCTTTCGAACACTCAAAATAGGCAGCTTCACGATGTTCTCTGCAACAGATTAATAAAGATAAATATTTATCACTATGGATTTTCTTGTTTTTATTGAGTTCTACAAAAATATCATTAAATTCAATTGCTTCTTCAGTTTTTTCAAAAGCATAAATAAATAACACTGGCTGAGATTTATCCGTCATAAAAGCAATAAATTGTTCTTGGTTAGTATTAACATCGCAGTACAAAATACTTTGATATTTATTTCTAAGGATTTCTTGAATCACTTTTTTAATTTCAATTGAATGATAAAAAACCACCACACTCATTAAATTGTCCATAAACCGCCCTGTTGCTTATCAATGTACTAGAGTACTGATCTGGTTTCTAAAACACGTTTAATTAATACTAATTCTGCTTCAATGTCATTGATATGAGTTACTATCCCCTCAAAGTTATCGTTGTTTTTCTCGATCCACTTAAATAACTCACCTAATGATATTGCGCCACTTGATACGGAAGCGCCTTTTGCTGCATGGCCTCTACTTCGTATTGTTTCTGGGTCTCTATTTTCAAGCCCTTGCTTAATTAACTCAAAATCATCTACTACACTTGACCAAAACATAGCTAAAATCTCATCAGTAATGTCTTTATCGTTGGTACCAATCACAGCTTCTAATTGACTGAAATCAATCACGGACCGTGTAAACTCTTGAGTTGGTAAGTTTGAATCTGCCGTTAATATTGATTCTTGACTGTTAATGTCTAAATACTTTGCTAGCTTTTCCTTTAAAGTACTTATTTCTATTGGTTTAGCGATATAATCATTCATACCTGCATCAAAACAATTGTCAGACTCGCCGACCATGGCATTAGCTGTAACTGCGATAATGATAATAGGAGTCTTATTCTCGAGGTTTTCTATATCTCTAATGGTTCTAGTTAATTCTAATCCATCCATATTTGGCATATGCCAATCAGTTAGTAATAAGCTAAACCGACCTGTTTTCCACAGTTCGAGGGCTATAACACCATCTTCAGACATTTCATAAGCATATCCAAGGCTATCTAGCTGTTTACCTAAGACTAAACGGTTGGTAGGTTGATCTTCTGCCACCAAAATTAACGTATTATTTAACTCAGCTTCTGCAATAGTTTGAGGCACAACAGCTTTATTTGATTGATTATCTTCAGTGGACCAATCAAGTATCGGACTTTCTAGACCGCATAACACTGCAAGACCGAATATCAATTCTGTCGGTTTAAGGGGGTGGGTGCCTACTACATAAGTGTAAGGATCAATATGCCCTTTTCTTTCAATAGGATCTGAGTTTAATTGTAAGGTTTTAACTTGTTTACATTCATCAGAACATTTAAATTGCGCTGTATCAGTAAGTAATACAGCAGGCATTGATGATTGTGTAACAAGATAACAGTCGTCAATAGATATAACGTGGATATTGTGATGTTTAAGTTGCGCTAAAATTGTATGGCAAGAATTAGCAAGGTCATCATTAGAGCATGCAATAAATACTGCATACATAGAAAAATCGAATTGCTCAAATTCCACTTCTTTAGATGATTCTGCTTGTACAGGAAGAACAACTTTAAATGAGCTTCCTTCACCAAGCTCACTGTTAATTTGTATGTCGCCTTTCATTAGTTCAGTAAACGATTTGGTTATACTTAGTCCTAAACCTGTACCGCCAAACTTCCTCGTTGTTGATGAATCGGCCTGTGAAAAAGGAACAAATAATTTTTGTTGCTGCTCTGTTGAAATCCCCACACCATTATCAATCACTTCTAATGACAATAAATTTTCTTCAAACTGTGTTTTAACCGTTACCTTTCCTTTGTCCTCTTTGCCACCTGAAAATTTAATCGCATTTCCTAATAAATTAAGCAGAATTTGTCTTACCCTAACAGTATCCAGCATCAACTCTTTAGGCATTGATAAGTCAGGGTCGATGTACAATTCAACATTTTTGTTTGATGCATTAATCCATAGGCTATCCATGGTTTTTTCGACTATCGAAAGTACATTACATGGTGTTAAGTCAATTTCAATTTGACCCGACTCTATCTTTGAAAAATCTAAAATATCATTAATAATATCTAACAATGAAAACGACGAGTCACGAATGGTCGTTACCATTCTTTTTTGGTCTGAGTTAAGAGGTGTGTTTTTAAGAAGGTCAATCATCCCTATTACACCATTCATCGGCGTTCTAATTTCATGACTCATCGTAGCTAAAAATCTAGACTTAGATTTACTTGCCTGCTTGGCCGCCTGGCTTTCTTTTTCTAGCGCCAATAGAATGTTTTTTTCATGTGTAAGATCAATATTAATACCATACATGGTGACTGGTTTTTGATTTTCATCCAACAATAAGTCAGCTGAACACTGAACCCATCTAATGGACTTATCCAGTTTATTGATGACTCTAAATTCAGTTTTAATTGAACAAATATTTTCTATTGCATCAGCGACTTCTTGTTCTGCTATTTCAACATCATCGGGATGAACCCCATTTCGCCAATCTTTATAAACTATAGCTTGATTCTCATCAAGACCATATAATTGGCACATACGCGAATCCCAATTTAGTTCTCCAGTTTGAAGGTCATAAGACCAATTACATACGCCTGCGGCTTCTGAAGCTAAATTGATACCACTGAATAATTTATCCCTTTCGTCGTTTGCTAGGAGTAATGCATCTGCCGATGCGATTCGTTCTGAAATATCTTCAACAACAGCGATAAAAAATAAAGGTTGTTGAGTGACATCTTCTCTGACTAATGAAACAGATAAATTAGCCCAAAATACAATTCCATCAGCCCTAATATAACGCTTATCTGTAGTAAAAAATGACTTCTTGTTTTCAAGTAGTTCTTTTATATATTGAAATGATTGAGGAATATCTTCCTCATAAGTGACATCTTTGATTTTTTTAGTCAATAAGGCGCTTTCTTCGTAGCCTAAAATCTCACACATCTTTGTATTAACTTCTAAAAAATTTGAATCGGTTCCAACACGTGCAATGCCAACAGCAGCCTGATCAAATGCTGTTCGATAAATAAGTTCCTGATCATGTAATTGTTTCTGTAATTCAAGTTCTCGCCGTTTAGTCTGCTCCTGTACAGAAATATCCCTTACAATCGCTACATACATTGTTTCTGCTTCAAGAACTGTTTCACCTACGGAAAATTCAAGTGGGACTTGATGCCCTGATTTATGTAAACCATAAATTTTCTGTGTTTGTCCGATGTAATTTCTAAGCCAATCTTTAAACGGTGATTTATGCAATTGATCTTGTTGATTATATTGTAAGCTGACGAGTAATATACTGATGTTATAATCAATTAACTCTGTACGTGTCCGACCAAAGATTAACTCTAAAGATCGATTTACATCTTTGATATTACCTCGTTCATCTAAAACAATTGTGCCGTCAAAAGTGGTATCAAAAACAGCTCTTAATCTGTTGGCAGAGTCTTTAGATTCTTTCGTTCGCTCTTCTAATATCAATGCCATTTCTACCATCGATGCTTCTTCTTTTTGCTTTTCTTCGGTTATGTCATTTTGCACACCGATGTAATGAGTTAACTGGTTATTTTTATTAAACACTGGCCCTAAAGATAAGTTATTAATAAACGCATGACCTGCTTTGTTGTAATTAGTAATGACAACGTCACAAGGTTTTCCTTTAGTAATAGCATGTGACATCTGCTTTATTAATGCTTTTTCAGTATTGGGACCTTGCAAGAAACGGCAGTTTTTACCTAAAACCTCTTCTGCGCTGTATCCAGAGATATCACTAAAAGCTTTATTGATAAAAATAATAGGTTGATCTGGCAGTCTGATGTCAGTAACAACAATTCCCGTTTTGGTTGAATCAATTGCACTTCTTTGCAAATCTAATATTTCTTGTTGTATTTTGTTTTTATCAACCAGCTTTTGGTTATCGATAAATTTTTGCTTTAAATCGTCAATTATAATATGTGTCTCGTGATCAACATTTGTTAATCGATGCTTACTATTTGGGTTTGTTGATAAATTTTTTATAGAGTGAGTTAAGTTATTAAGTGGTATAAGTAGTTGTTTATATATCAAATAACCTAAAGTGAGCAAAAGTAAGAAGCTAATTATTAATGTTTGATATACATTTTTGTCGAATAACTGAGAAACAGAAAAAGCATCCTGTTGATCAATACGAATAATGGTTGACCAACCGATATTTGGGCGTTGTTTATGACCTGAAAAGTGGCTAAAAATTATGATCTGTTCAACGTCTTTAGTTTCGTGGCTGGTTAATTCTACACCAGAAAAGCCAGCTATCGCTCGATCAGCCCCTTTAACCCCTGCGTCTATTAAATTAACTTGATTCAATATAGAAAAATCACGTTGATAACTGTTTTGGTGTTTACTAATGGGGTCAAAATCAATTAACAAATAACCTTGGTCGTTAATTAACGCCAACTCGAGATGATGTAAGTCGTTTAGCGCTAGTTGTTGATAGGTATTTTTAAAAATTTCTTCTATGAGGCTAAAATCGATAATGTTTATCCATATCGCGATCTTATCTCCGTTTTCAGCAAAAATTGGATGACCTATTAGTAAGTCATATCTATCAGGATAATTATCAATAAATTGTTGTTGCGGCCCAAACAAGTCAGCCTGTTGAATGCGATTAACCTGGTTGTTTCGAATTGCTTTAAACCATTCTGAATTAGCGATTGTTAATTGGTCTACGTTAAACTTAGGAACATTAGCAGACAATTTATTTTTAGTGGTTTCGACTAAGACCTTACCTTGTAGATCTAATATCGCAATTTTGATGTATTTGTCTTTTTGTGTAGTTAGCGTATTTAGTTTAGTTTTAAAACTCTCAGTACTAATAATATCGATCAAGTTATTTTCATTGACAGGCCCCATGATTAAAGGCTGTAATTGAGTATCGTTTAGCTGCTCATATAAACTCTTTTCGACTAACCCAGTTAGCATCTTTGATTGTTTCTCATAGAAAGATACCGTCTGTTCTTGAAGTAATTTATCGTTATTTTGTGCAAATATATAAATACTAGTTAACAAAACTACAGAAATAGCCAAAAAGCTTACAGTCATTAATTTATTTTTGTTCAATTGGACTTACCTCTTCTTTTGCACCAAAACCTAAGCCTAACTGATTAATTTTATTCACGACTTCATTGGCAGGTAATGGTTTAGAAAAGAAAAACCCCTGGGCAATTGAACACCCAAGTTGCTGAATTAAACATTTAGTTTCATAGTCTTCAACACCTTCTGCTACTGCGAGTAAATCAAGGTCATTAGCTAATGAAATACTTCTTCTGAAGAGTGCTTGAGACTTTGTGTTATTTAAAATATCTGACACAAAGCATCGATCGATTTTAAGCTCATCAAAAGGCAACATATGTAATTGCTCTAATGAAGCAAACCCAGTACCAAAATCATCAATTGATAATTTAAATTTCATCATCCTTAACCTGAGTAAGGCGACAATCATGATCGAAGGATTCGATGGAATGGCTGTTTCTGTTAGCTCACAAGTGATGGCGCTATTTGCAATCGCGTTTGCAGATGCGGTGCTTTCAATCCATTGCGGGAGAGTGTCATCCACTAAAATCTTTC
This sequence comes from Shewanella sp. 10N.286.52.E4, assembly GCF_041468785.1. Lineage (NCBI taxonomy): Bacteria > Pseudomonadati > Pseudomonadota > Gammaproteobacteria > Alteromonadales > Shewanellaceae > Shewanella > Shewanella sp. 10N.286.52.E4. Next base: position 146,798 of record NZ_JBFRJJ010000002.1, on the reverse strand, counting down.
CGGACAAGTTAATTGATAAGTTGAGTGATGAGAAAGTGTTATTTAATTTTGAAAAGTTTTCAAAGGCATCTGTGATCACCGCTTTCGTTAACGGTAAAATCAAGCCAGTATTTTCTGCTGCGTTAATGAATTGCGATGGCAAAATAACGTTATCGCCATCGACTATTCGGGCTAGTGCTTCAAATCCCGAGACTTGATTTGTATTTAGATTATATTGAGGTTGAAAATATGCTTTTACATTACCTTGCTTTAGATGAAACTGAAGTTGTTCTTGTGTGAGCTCTAGTAATGGTTCTTGTACTGTAAATGTTTTTAGTGAGCTCGCCTGATTAATCAGAGATTTAAGCATCATTGAAGTTATTGGTTTGGGAACGATTGAAAGGATGTTTAAGTGGTAATGAGAGGCTAATACTTTCGCTGAGTTAAGCAGATTTTCATCTTCACCACTAAATAATACGATTGGGCTAGTGTATTTAATTTCGATTAATCGTTCTAGTAGATACAAACCGTCTTTGACTGGCATGTTTAAATCACAAAACACCATATCAAAATCACAAGTTTTAATAAGATTGAAAGCATCTAATCCATCAGCTGCTTCAGAAATATCAAATTTACCCAACAGCTGTAGGCTTTTGATAAAAATCTTTCTGATGATTGATTGGTCATCGACAATCAGTATAGAACGTATTTCCTTAGCCACTATACCTCCACTTATTCGAAATTCCTTTTCATAAAATAAGTATAGACATAAATAAGAAAAAACAAGGAAGAAACAGGATGTTGCCAGATAAGGTTTAATACATTGATCACATAAAGACAAAGCAGTTTGAAACTTATCACTTATTCAAAGCTTTTGACCGAAGCAATAAACCTAAGTAAATAACCTAAGCAATAAAGATTGCTCAAATGCTGCTAAGCCTTATAAACCCTAAGCATACCTCGTTAACTTTTACTTATGGTAAACAAGGTGTGTTTAGGGTTTCGGTATTAGTTCAATAACCATTTAAGTGCTTTGTCTTTATCTTCAAAGAACTGTGATTCACCGTGTATAAACCATTTCGCAATTTTGCCAGCAACCTCTTGCCAGCCTTTATTGCCGTAAATAGCTATTTTTTCAAATTCGTTGCCATGTTTCAGCCCTAACTTTAAATCATCCCACGCAGCTCTCATTTCCCAGCCGTCTAACTCGGTACCATCAATGAAAACTTTTACCTTAGGATTGTTAACTTCTGCTAAAGCAGATTCGATAATTGGCGTTATTGTAAGATAGTCCTGATGAGTTAATGTCCCTTTTGCTTTTAGTGATAAAAAAACATCACTGTTAATTCTCTCTATGCCTATAGAAAAGCCATGTGATTCCTGGGTCATAAATTTCTCCTTTTAACATTGATAGCGACGAACCGAATTACTAGAACACTACTAAGCTAGCATATTTGAACAAAAAAAAAGCTACCCTAAGGTAGCTTTTTACAGGTATTGAATTTAGAAATTCATACGTGCATTGAGACGGAATGTTCGGCCTGTTTGGTACTGATAAACGGTACGTGAGTCCGTCGCATTACCCGACAGTGGACTACCTTCATCTAACACTTCACCATTAACATTTAGGAAACGGCTAGTATAATACTGACGTACGCCCTCATCAGTTAAGTTCACGGCTTGGAAAGAGAATGTAACCATATCATTTAGCTTATAACTAGCTGAGAAGTCGAGAGTTTGGCGCCCTTCTTCCCATAATGAACCTGATTCCCATGAGCGCTTGGCTAATTGGTCACTATTACCTCGATAAGACAGTCTTAATTGATGTCCATTCTTTTCCCAAAATGCAGTTAAGTTATAACTATGCTCAGGTGTATAGGCAACTTGTAACTCAGGTAGTTGAACAGTGTCATCTATTGACGATACTTCTTGGTCATATTTACTGTCTTGATAGGTATAATTAGTTTGAATACCTAAACCTGAAAGCCAACCGGGTAGCATGTCAAAAGTTTGAATATACTGCAGTTCAACCCCTTTAATGTTCGCACCTTTACCATTTTTGATACGAGTTGTTTTGAACTGAGCACACATTTGCTCCAAGTCACCTGAATACATCCAATCTTCACGGAATTCATCATTACCCTGGAAGCGTTTAGGCATACATTGTTCAAGACTGTCTTGGCCTGCTACCAATACTAAATCATCAGGATTATAACCTTCGCCTTCTGTTAAGCCGACATCTCGTAGGTCATCCATATAAGTCACAACAGTTTCAGATTCTTCGAAATTAGTCATGTCTTTATAGAATAGGCCTGCAGACAACATACCTGATTCGTTAAAGTACCATTCGTACGATAAATCTAAGTTAATTGATTCTAATGGGTCTAATTTAGGTGTTGTGAGGGTAATGGTGTTATTACGATTGTAACCGCCCCACTGGGTTTCACGCACTTTAAAGCCAGGACGTAATGAATCAATTTGTGGGCGTGCCATCGTCTTAGATGCTGCAAAACGTAGTACCGAATCGTCAGTAAGGAGATAATTCAAGTTTAGACTGGGTAAGAAAACGTCATAATCATGAGTACCAGTTACAGCAAAGCTACGCTTACTTCTATCTTCAGTTGCAACAAGCTGACCATTTTCGTCAAGTTGTCTATCACCATAACCATAGAATTTTTCAGTAGATATATCACTGTGACGCCATAACCACCAACCACTTTCGTTTGGATTACCACGTACAGCATTAGCATCAAAACAAGCACCTTCATCTGGTCGAGCAATATCATCAGTTAAATTGTTAGTACCATTAGTATCGTAACCATTGCCATCAACACGAGCCCAACGAGTTTCTGCGTTCCAATCAGTACCGTAAAATGGAATACCACTACATTCAGGCAGACTTGAATCACGTAATTCAGCCAATTTGAAAGGGTCCATTAACCGGCCAACGTTACCAGGATCATAAGCAAATTGAACACCTGAGTAACCTGATGTTTCTACTTCTGTTTTAACATAACGAACACCAACATCACCAGATAAACGACCGTCAAAAAAACCAAAGTTGGCTTTCAAGTAGGTAGCGAAATTTTCAAGCTCTGCAGAACGTGTATTTGAATTATCAGGCTCGAAACCAACAGAAGGAGAACCTAAAGCAACATCAAATGCTTTAAATGCTGAAAAGGTTGTCCAACCATCCGTAATCGCATCGCGCCCATAGCCATTACTGTCCATGAAGTCATCTACAGGAAAGCTTTCTCCAGTTGCAAAAAGATCACCACTTAACGAATTCAAACCATCATTTAAAACCGTAGGAGCTCCTGTATAAGGGTTATTAATAACTACACCTTCGCCGACACTATTAAATGCATTTTGCTGGTTATCTACGTATTTTTCACGGTTAGAGTACTTAGCACCAAACTCAATACTTGATAATGGTCCAGCGTCGACTATCCAGTCAAAATCGACGAAAGCTGATTTTTGTTCATCTTCAACGGCAACAACTGAGCGATTTAAAAAAGTTAAATGCTGGGCATTGAGCTCATCAACGTTAAAGCCTGTTGTGCCGTAGTTATCCCAAACATTTAATGGATCGCCAAATTCGTTATTCTCGCCATAATCAATCAGACCAGCCCCCCCCACTAAAGTACATGGGCCATTAGTGCAGTCATAACCGACTGGCTCAATATCAGTTTCTGGAACATTTTTTAATAACCAGCGGTTAATATTGCTAAAGTTTTGCATCGCAATATAAACTTGGTTTTCAGGAATACGTTCAGACTTTGAGTAACCTAGACCGGCATTTAAAATAAGATTGTCAGTAATATCATGCCTAACATCGAATGAGATAACGGTGTTTTCTTCATCATATTTGTTTTCAGACTGGCTTAAACCACCATCACCAAATCGGTTTAAGTATTTAGTAAATGTATTGGTCTTTAAATCAATGGTATGCCAATCTTGCTGTGGATCCGTCCACTGTGATGGGCCGCCACCTAAACCAGGGTCGATCCCTTCAATCATATTACCTTGTTGACCACTACGAATTTGAACGCCATGCATTGAACTTTCAAAAGACTGTTTGGTGTAATTGGTATTGAGATTAAACTCTGTTGAATCAGTTGGTGCCCACTGTAAACCCAAATTAAAGTTCATACGGTCTACATCATTATTATACAACTCATACCGTGAATTCTTATTCGTGATGCCCCACACATCTTCAACAAGATTCCCTTCTGTATCAGAAGCTAAATGAGAAAATTCAGATACCCAATTATCAGCACTATATTGATCTTTACGGTAAGAGTTAGTTTCTTTTACTGCGGTAAAAATCAACCCAAAAGTATCATCAAACATTTTTTCGGATATCGTTCCTGAAACCCTATAGTTTTCGTCATCTAATAAATCGTTATAGCGACCTTCAACCGTTACCGTTCTAATTTGATAATTTAAATCAAGTGGCTTGTTGGTGATTAAATTAATATTCGCCCCTAGAGCACCTTCTTCGTGATCGGCGCTGGGTGTTTTAACCACTTCAATTTTAGATAAAATGTCGGATGAGTACTGCGATAAATCAACACTTTGACTGAAATCAGTCGAACCGAGTTGGACGCCATTCATACTGACATTATTTTGTTGTGAATTAGCACCACGTACCGTAATACGAGAACCTTCTCCATCAACTGACTGAACAGTAACACCAGTAACTCGTGATAAAGCATCTGCAATGTTTTGATCGGTTGATTTACCGATATCTTCAGCATTAATTGAATCAGTCAGGTTTTCTGAAAAACGTTTATCGTTGATTGACTTCTTTAAACTACTTTTTAAGCCTTTAACTTGAATTACTTCAATTTCTTCTGCAGCTTCATCGGTTGCCTTTTCTTCAGCAACGACCTGCATAGACATTGCTGTTAACAATGCGAGATATACAGAGCTGTACTTATATTTTAATGTCTTAATTGGCATATCTACTCCCCCAAGAGCGTTTGTGTTTCTGCCTAACCTGAATTGCAAAAGTTAATACAATGTTGCAATCCTGTTTACAGACATTACTAACCAAGGGAATAACTGTCAACATAATTTTGTTAACAATCTTCAATAAGCTTAAATCGATTTATTTAACTAATTCGATGAAACTCTTTCTCGTCTTTGTCGCATTGTACCTCAACTAACATACCGTTAACTATTGTTCTTTCGATTGTTTATCATTGATTTTAAAGAATTTTACGCCAACAATTATTTACACAGTTAAATTATCTGGCATTGCCGAATCGGTAGAAGATAACACTTTAATAAGAATGAGAAGCTAGAGGTATATACTGATTTCTGAGGTTAATTATAAAAAAAGTTCAAATGTGGCATTTGAAATGTTAACAGATATATTTTTACAGCATGCAAATTGTTAATTAAATCATCTAATAGATGCTTAACATAAAAAAGCCATCCGAGGATGGCTTTAAACAAAGTATGGGTTTAACTGATTAAGATTCAAATTTATGAATATATGGCCAACCAGCAAATTGTTTACCCTGAGTTGGATCGGTATCCCACTCCCAGCATTCGAATTCAAATTGTTCGGCATGATGGTTTACTTTTACAATACCGTAGCCTTCACTTTTTAAACTCCTATCAGCTAAATAGTTACTCCAGGAATTATTGGTTTGCTGTTTAAAATCATCATAGGTCACCTTGGGGTTGGCTACGGCTAGTACCCGCATCTTATTACCAAATGTATCGGTAAAATTACCCGTGTTAGGATCATTATTAAATTGATTATCAAGTTTATTTATTCCTTCAAACCATCGCTGCCAAAACGCGGCTCCAGCAGGGCCAGCATAAAATAATGGTCCATCTTCAAAGGTGTCTAACCCTTGTTTAGCCACCATGGCTAAATGTTGATCACCGCAAATGACTACAGCGCCTGCGTCTTTAATCAATTTGACTGCGCGAGTTCTACCGTCAGGTGGATAGCCGTTTGAGTCGTAATCTAACAATGGTTCTAAATTACTTTTGGTTTGAGGCGAGCCCCACATGGATGCAGCAATACAGATTTTAGGCAGCGCTTTATCCATATCTGCCCATTCGCGTAAAAACTGCTCTTGCCTATGACCCAATAACTCACCTTGGGCATAAATCGGATCAATATTGATATTACGGCGGGATTTAAACTTTCTATCTTCTACCATGGCAAAACTGACACCACCATAAACAAAGGCACCATAAGTCACAGGAATACCGTGTTCTATTGGTGTTGGATCGTATGCATCAGGATTATGACCATGTTGCATTCGATAAACCATTTTGACCAAGGCTTTGGTTTGCATATAGCCACCGTCTTCTTCGGTGCGTTTATCACCTTCTAATACAACGGGATCGCGGCCACCTACTCCCCATAAATTACCTTGTAGTACGTCATGGTCATCCGCTAACAATATTGCTGGTTTATCTCGAATAGAGTCTTTAAATGTCCAATACCAAAGATACCAGCGATAAAGCATGTCTAAGTGTGAGTCAGGTCGATTACGCCATACTTGTGTTGGCGTTGCTTCATAGAATTGATCACCACAAAATACATACATATCTGGTTCGTGCTTGTCGCAATTATTCACCAGTTCTGTATGAGGAAACAAAATATTCTCAGGACTAAAACGACCTAATTGCTTTTCTTGTTTTAATCTGGTCTTGAAATGTTCAATATCTAATGACTGATTGGTGGCCACAAGGCAAGAATACAAAGCAATAGACAATGGCTTTGTTTTACCTGGATCTTTTAGCACTTGACCTTGGTATAACACGTCCACCTGATCTGATGCGCTAACGGTAACCACTCGATAATTGTGTGTTTGGGTGTTATCCCAGTTATCGACGCGATATTGAATGATGTAGCCTGGCTCCATTTGGGATGAAGGCGCAGAGACCCACTCTTTACTGCCGACGAGTTGATATTGTAACTTTGCAGTTTGATACTCATCGTCAGCAACTGGCATAAACTGGGCACTGAGTTTTAATACCGACTTATTGACACTGTGCATACAACCCATAACAGGCCCAATGGCTTGTTGATCAAGTTTCGATAGTTTTTCACCACCCGTTTGAATATCTGAAAATGCCCAGCGCGCCCCACTTTGCTTAGGTGGTGTTGAAGATAACAACATTACCCCACCTAGTAGTTCATCATTAGGAACGCCTGTTCTAACAATAAACCCAAGCTCTTTTCCAGTTTTACTGTCAATGGCAACTAAACGGACATCAAATGACGCTTTAGATACCGGATCAATATGGCAATCTAAGATAATCTCACGATCATGAACAGCGCCAATATTAACGCTATTGGTTCTCACGATTTTTTCATAAGCCAATGGTTTTTGTTTGTTAGTAAAGTCATTAAAACTAAGTTCACCTTTTTCATTAATGACAGCCATAAAGCCGCCATTTTCACCAGATGCCCTTTGGATTAATGCACTAGCTCGATAATCTAAACGATCCGAACCCGCCCCCAATAAAAAACCACAAAAGCCAGCTTTGTTAGGCGTTAAGTTTGAAACTTTTGCTTTAATACGTGCAGGCTTAATACTGTTATTAAGTTGTCGCGTTAATATCGACACCGTGCGCATTTCAAATCCACGCCCGTTTCGAATGCATTCAATCTTACCTGCATTCAATTGCCAATCTTGCAGGCGATTACCCCAAAAGGCAGAACCAAGCCAAGGACGTTTACTATTACTGGCTAATGTTTCCACTAAAGAAACGTCAGTAACAGACAATCTATTGGCTGCCGCTCTAGCAGCTTGAGATGGGAATAACAATCCACCCGTAGTTAAAGCCGAAAGTTTTATAAAACTGCGTCTATCCATACCTTCCTCAGTTTTGTTTACAAGAGTCCGTTTGTACTCAATAAAGCGATTAAGTGATGACAACATCAGCCTTTAGCCGAACATTCACTGTTATAAAGCAAAAGCTACGACGCCAAATCATTAAGGGGTCGAAACCATATACGATAAAATTAGCATCGGCTTCATGCCCTAACGATTAGCTACTTACTGCTAACGACCAGTCATTTGCTAGTTACTATTTTGAAAAGTTCCAGCATCTAACACTTGTCGTTTGATACTAAAGCGACAAATAAAATTCCAGTTCCAAGAAGCATCATATTGATGACAAAGCCCCCAAGTTAGGCCTGGTCTTTGGCTGTCATTTACACGTACATTTGAGCTATTTGTTGCAACACTATTAGGCTTAGTTGGTCTAAACAAACCAATGGCTTCTGGGGCCCCTTTTATGTGGGCTTTAATCTCAAAATTTTGGCCATCATCTGCAAACTGAATGGTATTTTTTTCAGGGCCATCGGTTGTTAATAGTGAAGCAATGCCACTTTCAAAATTCCACACAACCACTTCGTGACCACTGTTTGAAATAGGGTTTAACTCAGACTTGATATAAGGCCCTTCAATGTTGTCAGCAATCGCTACGCCGTGTTTAATTTCGCGGCCACCAAAGTTCATTTCTTCGCCCATGGTTTCTCCTTTGTAGTAAAGGTAAAACTTGTCATTAAAAAACAGTAAGCAAGGATCATGCACTTTGTGACTGTCAAAACTCCCCTTACTGTTCACATGAAAACGGTTGTCTTCATTCCCTCGCCATTCGCCATCCTGACTTGGGCTTAAAATTGGAGCTGGTGATTTCAACCAAGGTCCATAGGGGCTATCTGAACTTGCAATGGCAATGTGTTCAAATTGGCGGTTGGTATAAGGGGTTGTCACTGTCTGATAAACTAAATAGTAGCGACCTTGATGAACTAATACCTCTGGAGTAAAGATAGCACGATCGTCATATTGGCCTTGTGCACTGCGTTCAATAGCAACACCGCACTCCTTCCAAACTTCACCATCTATAGATGTAGCATGCCACACTTCAGTTAAATCCCATGGGAACACTTTATCTTCTAAGTTATCGGAGCCAAAACCGACGGTTTCGCCTGTTCCTTTGGTATACCAACAATGAAATAAGCCATCAACTTCAATCACTGACGATGGGTCACGTCGAATAACCCCTTCTTCAAAAGCAAAATCGCCTTTTAGTGGACTCACATCAAACTCCACCATCCAATCAGCATTGTTATTATCATAACCGCGTTCAATTGCGCGTTGGCTTGCAAGGCTTAGCGGTTTATTATTTGTTTTCATATGACTTCCCAGTAAAGATTAAGTGGTGCTTAAACATTATTAATGAGTGTATTAGCACCTAAACCAGTTTTGGTTTAGGTTGAAGATGTTAATGTAGCAACCGATTGATAATTTTTTTGATTTATAATTGCGCCAGTATGCTGAACGACTTGTCTTGCAATGTTAGCAGCATCAATTAACGCCCCTTCAATATCAAAACCACTTAATCTAGCGGCTAAATAAGTGCCAGCAAAAGAGTCACCTGCTGCTGTTGAATCGACCTGTTGTTCAGCAGGAATGAAAGGTTGATGAAATATAAGTTCACCGTATTGATAAACATAAGTGCCAAGCTCACCACATTTAACAACGATTTCTTTTACATTTAAATCTTGGCAATGCTGCATTATCTGTATCGGGCTTTGATGATTAAATAAAGTCTGATGTTCTTCAATTCCTGGGAGCACGATATCGCTATGGCCGTAAGCTAAATTTATCCATTGAGTAGCGTGAATGGTGCCCCGCCACATTGCGGGCCTATAATTTGGGTCAAAAACAATTTGGCTGCCATTTTCACGAAGTGTATTAATAAGAGATAACAGTAAATGTTTATCTTCATCTGATAAAATACCCAATGTGATACCACTAAAGAAAACACTGTCGACGTGACCAATCTTCGAAACCATTTGCTCTAATGACATTAACTTCATCATTTGAGTAGCTGCTGATTGATTACGCCAATAACTAAAACTTCTTTCCCCATTTGAATCTGTATGTATTGCGTAAATACCTATGGTTGCATTAGTCGAAGCTATAACACATTGGCTGTTTAAATCATGTTGGCGCAACACATTTAGCATTTCCCCACTAATGGCATCTTCACCGATAGCCGTTAAATATTTACAATCTAGTTTTTTGTTATAACGTTTTGCATAAACCAGAGCATTGTATGTGTCACCAGCAAAAGAACGCTTAAGTAAATTATCCGAATGGTGGCTTAACTCCATCATACATTCGCCTATAGCAAGTATTGATTTCATAATTATGCTTCTCTCTCTGCTAAAGGTACGGTTTCTATATCTTCATTCCGTTTATTCATATCCTTTGAAGCATGAGTTAATAAAGTTTCAATTTCTTCGATGGTTTTGTTTTTAGTCTCGGGCATTATTTTAAATAAGAGTACAAAGCCAATAGCACCGCAAATTGCATAGAATAAAAATATTTCGTCTGCGCCGAAAACACTAAGCTGCCAAGGAAAAAACTGCTGTACTAAATAACTCACAAAACTTGTAATGAAAGCAAAAACAGGAATGGCCACACCACGAATATGTGTTGGAAATATTTCAGAAAATAATACCCACATAATCGGTCCAATTGAAAAATGAAAAGCAGCAATGAAACCAATAATGCCAGCTAGAATTAAGTTCACATTGATGTTGGCTGCACTTTGAAGTATCTGGCTTTCATAAAGCTTTGCGTTGGTTGAACCCATCACTTCAATGAGTGCATTCTTAAACTCGACATCACTTTGATACACGACATTTATAAGTGAACTAATATCTACTAACGCATACTGATTCATTAACCCAGTCACTTTAGCTTCATCAAGTAAATAAGTTGCTTGATTAAATCCCCAAAAACATGCGAATAGGCTTATTGTAGCAATGGCTAACCCCCAAATAACTAATGGACGTCTACCTAATCTGTCGATGAGTAAAATGGCGACTACTGTGAATACGATACTGACTAAACCCACAATAATAGCTTGAAAGAAAGCAGCATCAGTTCCGATCCCTAATTGTTCAAACACAGTCGGTGCATAAAACATAATTGCATTAATACCAGTAATTTGCTGTACAACTGCAATAGTTAAAGCAATCGACATTGCAGCACGCACTTTTGTATCAAATAAACTTTTAAACAAATACCAAAACGAATGCTTGGGATGATGACTTTTAAGACTTAACTTGATTTGCGTGATTTCTTCATCACAATGGTCCGTATTATTAAACTGATTGATAATTTGTTTCGCTTTTTCTTCCTTGTGTTTCATGATCAACCAACGCGGACTCTGTGGGATATTGAGTAATAAACAAAACCAAATAATGGCAGGTAAAATTTCAATACCTAACATCCAGCGCCATGTATGAATATCTAGACCTAATGTTATTACAAAGTGATGTTCACTTTCTGACAAGGCTAAAATTGCGTAATTAGCAAAATAAGCTATCGACAGACCTACAACAATATTAATTTGGATAATAGAGACTAATTTTCCGCGAAGGTGTGAAGGTGAGATTTCTCCAATATACATGGCCGCTACAGATAAAGAGGTGAATGCTAAGCCGCCAATAAAGCGTGCGATGACTAGTGATTCAAAACTATTAGCCAGTACAGACATCACTGCGGATATGATGTAAATGAATGAAATAATGACTAGGGTATGTTTACGGCCAATTTTGTCACAAACATAGCCCGTAATCATTAACGCGAATATAACCCCAAATCCTGGTGCACTGACTACCGTTCCAATTTGCAAATCTGTTAAATTGAATTCATTGGTCACAAATTTTACTGTACCAGAAATAAGGGCGGCATCTAATCCAAATATAAACCCACCCAATGCCACCACTAATGCGCAATATAAAACACTGTGACTTGTATTAATCATAACTACATCCGCTGTTATTGTAATTTTCTTTTGTTGATCATGCTGAATTAAGCCTTACTGCATGAAATTAGTATCAATTAACACCGGTTTCATTAAGTCTAACCATTAAAAGCATCAACCATTTAATTAACATTACAGTAGCATTACCTTATTTCAATTTGCAACTATTGTTAACAATTTACCATTTAAGAATATGAGTCTGCTTTCAAATCTCAAAATAAAGCTGACGCTAAGTTAATATTTAATATCAACATTTTAATGACTAGTCCTAAGGATAAACACAAAATTCCTAATTAATTAACTGGCCAGCGAGATTTCAGCAGTCAAACATAAGTACCGACTTTGAAAAATTGTTAATAAGATATTGCATCAGCAAAAACCATAATGTAGATTGTTAACAAAGTATAGATGTTCAAATAAACTTGTCACCACATGGAAATTAAGATGAGAAAACGAAATACAGACGGTAAGCAATTTAATCTTAACCGTAGAAAAGCAATATTAATGTCATCGGTATTCTTAGCTTTATGTGGTTGCCAAAGTGAATCTAGTGGAATAAACGAGCCTACTGATCCCATCACCTTGTCTAATAGTGAAACGGAAAAATTACAATCCTTACAATTGATTGATTTGTCAGATCCGACTTTAATAAATAATGTAATTACCAGTAATGCAGCAAAACTGTATATCGATAAATCTCGATTGAACGTAGATTTTCATTCAAAAGATAACAGTTACAGTAATGTAAGCTTCTCCCCTGTTACACCATGGGATTGGAGTGATTTAAACGATTTTAATTTGGCGTTTGATATATCAAATCCAAGTGAACATAGCGTCCAGTTATATTTAGATATCAGCGATATTGATGGTAACAACTACACCCGTACGGTAAATGTTCCAGCAAATTCTAAAGCACAAACTTATTATGCCAAAATGGCAGGTCATGATTTAGGTACACCTGATGGGGATCATAATGTTGAACTTAACTTTACCTCAGGACTCCGTTCTAACCCAGATACTTGGCAAAGTGATGAAAGCCAATTTACATCTATGTGGGGTAAAAAGAATCTCAATACTAAAGGAATTAGCCGAATAAGTTTAAGCGTCCAAAGTAATATGCATGATAAGCAGATTATTATTAGTCAGATGCAGTTACGCCAAAACCCTCAATTTGATAAATCATTTTTAACCCATATCGTTGATCAATATGGGCAAAATAATAAAGAAACTTTTGTCGGGAAAATTGCAAATGATCAACAAATGGAACAAGAGCGAAAACTAGAAGCATCATCACTCACAGGGAAAGTAGCAGAAGATCGCAGTCAATATGGTGGCTGGCTAGCTGGCCCTAAACTTAAATCAACTGGTTATTTTAGAACTGAAAAAATTAACGATAAATGGTCACTTGTTGATCCAGATGGTTATTTATACCTCGCTACTGGTATTGATATTATCCGCTTATCAAATTCTTCAACCATGACAGGCTTTGATTTTAGTCAGCAATATATAGTGCAACCCACTGATAGTGATGTCACACCTGAAGACTCTCAAAAATTAAATCGAGTAAGCGATGATGCCATTAATAGCCGTTTTGTCTCATCAGATGTTAGAACTAACATGTTCAGTTGGTTACCTAAATACGATGAACCTTTAGGCAAACATTTTGGTTACCGTCGTAGCGCCCATTCAGGACCTGTGAAACATGGTGAAACCTATAGTTTTTATGCCGCGAATTTAGAAAGAAAATACGGCAACCATCCTCAAGGGTATATGCAAGCCTGGGAAGATACCACCGTCAACCGCATGCTAGATTGGGGATTCACATCTTTAGGTAATTGGACCGACCCTCGTTATTACGACAATAATAAAATCCCCTATTTTGCCAATGGTTGGATTATTGGCGACTATAAAACGGTTTCCAGCGGTAATGATTTTTGGGCGCCGATGCCAGATGTATTTGACCCTGAATTCGAAAAAAGAGCTTTAGTCACTGCTAAGGCAGTTTATGAAGAAGTAAAAGGTAATCCTTGGTGTGTCGGGATCTTTATTGATAATGAAAAAAGTTTTGGGCGCTCAGATAGTACTGAAAGTCATTACGGGATCGTGGTTAATACACTGACCCGAGACGGTGCAGATGTGCCAACTAAAGCGGCTTTCACCAAGGTAATGAAAGATAAATACAAAGATATTTCGAAATTAAATGCAGTTTGGCAAACTCAAATTACCGATTGGCAAGCGTTTGATAAAGGGATTGATTCAACGATAAATAATGAACAGCAAGTGAAAGATTATGGCATCCTACTAACCACATACGCAGATAAGTATTTTAGTACCGTGGATAATGCATTACAGCAATACTTACCAAATCATATGTATTTAGGGTCAAGATTCCCTGACTGGGGGATGCCTATTGAAGTTGTAAAATCGTCTGCAAAATTTGTAGATGTTATTAGCTTTAATTCTTACAAAGAAGGTTTACCCAAAAAGAAATGGCAGTTTTTAGCTGAAATTGATATGCCAAGTATCATTGGAGAGTTCCATATTGGCGCTAAAGACTCTGGTCTTTATCACCCTGGACTTATCCACGCAGCAGATCAACAAGACCGTGGTGTGAAATATAAAGATTATATGAATTCACTTATCGATAATCCTTACTTTATAGGTGCTCATTGGTTTCAATATATCGACTCACCCATTACAGGTAGAGCCTATGATGGCGAAAACTATAATGTAGGTTTTGTATCTGTTACTGACACTCCTTATCCCTACATGGTTGAAGCAGCAAAACAAATTAATGCTGATATGTATCAACGCCGTTTCGGTAATCTTGATTAACCAGCTAAATAGTAATAATAGTCTTTTTTCCATTTTCGAGTGGTGGGTTATCCCCATAACCACCACTTGGTTTTTATCCAATCTGTTGCAGATTGCTTGTCTGAATAGGTCATCAGAGTTGCCCTTAACGTCATTATTGTTTCTTTTACACGAAGTCAAAGCATTATTCTCGCTAGTATATTTTGTTAACAATAAACGTGATGAGGGCTTTTTTTTGAAAAAAAATATCCACTTATAAAACAAATCCCTTAAACATCAGAATGTTGGAAAATAAATTTATGTTTATTTTTAACAATAATACATTTGACAATTGTATTAAACTTTCTAAGTGTCTAGAATGTTAATATATAATGAAGAATATTGGGAATCTCATGGCAACAGCAAAACCAACTAAAATCCTTTCTGTAAAAGATCAAATTGCAGATCAATTGCGCTCTGACATAATTGCCGGTGATTTAGCGCCCAATACTAAATTAAATGAACAAGAATTAGCAAAACGCTTTGGCTTATCTCGCGGCCCTATTCGCGATGTGATTCTACAATTGACCAAAGAAGGTTTGCTCATATCTAAAAATAACTGTGGAGCCTCTGTCAACAGTGTATTAGAGCCTAAACTGCAAAAGTTAATGATTAACTTGAGACGTAATATAGAAGTCTATGCTATCGAAAGTCTCAAAAACAACCCATTAACTGAAGATGATCTAATCCAATTAGAATCGATATTAGACGAGCTACAAGGTGCGTTTGATAACGAAGATTTTACTGAAGTGACAAAAATTGATATTTCATTTCATAACTACCTTATCCATAAAGCTGGTGGAGAAGATTTAGTTAATATTTGGTATCCATACGTCATGAGAATGCGTCTGAACTATAAACGCATTACCACGAGTTCAGAATGTGTTGAAGAGCATAGAGGTATATTAAAAGCATTACGTGATGGTGACATCAATAGTGCAACTAAGGCGATTAAAGCCAATATTAAATAGAACAAGCTAAAGTTTAATCTACATTGTTTGTACTTGAATTCTAATTTCAAAGTACAGTTAAAAGGACAACTTAGGTTGTCCTTTTTATTTTCCGTTTTTCATTCTCAGCTTACTTTAATACTAGCTGCGCCCACTTTATTTAGCTTTATAGCTATTTCATTGGCTTCAAAGCTAACTTAATTGAATAGATAGCTAAGTCAGTTAAATCAAGCTATCAATATCCTAAATATTCGCTATCTTTCCACGACAAAAAATGACAATAAGTTCCATAGATTTGAATAATGAAGAATCGTCCCGTTATCAAAAAAGCGGTCCGGTTTAACTTATGTGTTAATTCGAGAAAAATTTACTGTCTAGTAAAATCTCTACTTGAGCAAAATTTACAATTGAAATTAATTCAATCCAAATTAAAACCACAAGAACAATCACTCACCAAACCCTATAAAACAAACGTTATCAATATCAAATATATTGCAAGCAGAAACATTTAATTTCACGGTAAATTTATTTTGTTAACAATATACTTTTAACAAAGGTTTTTGTTTGTTACCTTGCAGTGGGATATACAGGATTTGTTCGTATTTTAAGTATACGCAATTGATGTCATCACTGTGCAGTTAACCCAACCATATTTTAACTGTTTCTAATAACTATTAGATATTTTAAGTGAGCATCATGACCCAAAATTTGATTAACACATTAAGCCTTAGTGCACTAGTTATGCTGACCTCTTCAATACTCATTGGATGTGGTGGTAACGACTCTTCAAACTCTGATCTTTCAGAACAAATACCGCCTGTCATTTCAGAGCCTGTAGATGATACTGCTGACCAATTATCATTTGCACGGCAAGAGGATATCCCCTTAGGTGTATTAATAACCTCAGAAACTGTCACAGTTAGCGGTATAAACACGACTGTTGATATCAGTATCCTTGGAGGTGAGTTTTCGATTAATGGCGAAAACTTTCAACTGGCAGAAGCTAGCATAAACAATGGCGATACAATAACAGTGCAGTTAATGTCGTCTGATACATTTGATACTGAATCCAGTGCAACGCTTACTATTGGACAGCAGCAAGTTATATTCTCAGTAAAAACCCTCGAAGCTCTAAGCCAAGTTAACACTAAATTGAGTTTTAATTTAGATACTGCGCACCTCATTAATGGCGTTGACAGCTTTGAGCGAGACAAGTTTATAACCTTACATGCATCTCACACAGAAAATGATTGGTACAGCGTTGGAGTAAACGAATCAGATGATCTTATCACTGAGTTTGTTGAAGGCTATGACGTTTACTTTGGTCGAGATACTGGTGGAATGCGTTATCAATTAAGTTTAATGCCAGAATCCGCAAGTAAAAATGGATTTATCGATCCTGAAATGGCCAGCAATAATGGGGGTAACGCACGTTGGAGTTACACCTCTAACACTGATGACATTGCAATAACGAAACGTAAGCATGAGCATAGAAATCAAAAAATGGTTGTTGCTGCGCAGCAACATCCATACTGGCCTGATGGTAAAGATACTGGCCAAGGATGGTCTTTTTCTCAAACCGATACTCAAGATGAACCCTTAGGTACTGCTACCGGCGACTACATGGGTCAATTTGTCGCAAAGTTTTTTAATAAAAATGATGGCGTCGATATCTATGGTCAACCCAAGCCTAGATATATAGAAGTCATGAATGAGCCATTATATGAATTGGTCGATTATTCAGAGACGCCAGCAGCATTAAATCAAGTATTTGAATTTCATAATGCTGTAGCCCAGGCAATTAAGGCAGTAAAAATAGACAATATTGCTGTTAACGATGATGTATTGATTGGTGGTTATACAGTTGCCTTTCCAGATTTTGAAAAAGACAACTTTGAACGTTGGGAAACACGTGATAAAGCCTTTATAGATATTGCAGGTAATAATATGGACTTTATCTCATTGCATTTCTATGATTTTCCAGCTTTTCAAGATCGAACCGAAATACGTGCCGGCAGCAATATCGAAGCCAGTTTCGATATGTTAGAGCACTATATGCAGCTTACTCTCAACGAAGTGAAACCGTTTTTAGTCTCAGAATACGGTGCACAAACTCATTCTTTATTTAACCAGCCTTGGCTACCTTATCGCGATTGGTTTCATTTAAAAGCAATAAATAGTCAACTCATGTCGTTTCTTGAGCGTCCAGATCAAATAGAAATGGCAATTCCTTTTATTCCTGTAAAAGCTGAGTGGGGACGAATAAGTGACACAGTCCCCTATTACACCCGTTTGATGAGACAAAAGTTCGAAAAAGTTGGCGATACGGGTGATGAATATGTCTATACCGATATGGTTAAATTCTATCAAATGTGGAGCGAAGTTAACGGCAAACGCGTTGACAGTTTCTCAACGGATTTAGACTTTCAGTTAAACGCATATGTTAATGATAATCAAGTTTTTTAATTATTAACAGCCTAGAAACGGAGTCATCCACAGTCGATTTATCCTTGTTAGGACTTGGCGATAACACGTTAACTTCGATCCTCATAAAGCAACTTTATCTAGACGACACAAATCCAACACTAACTGAAACAGTGGTTAGTGAACTTGCAGATATCGAGACGTTAACTGTCGGAGCAGAAGCTACTGTCATCATTAAACTTACTTTTGAGGACAAGATTGAAATCAAGCATAACCAGACTGAAGTTAAATATTACGCAGATAGCTATAAACAAAACATTAATGCCAATCAAAATATTGAATTTAATATCAATGATGTCCAGGTAAATGAATATGGTGAGGCCGTTATTCGTCTTGGCTTAGGCAGAGAACACGGCAAAACATTAATCCCTGAAATTTCCATTAACGGTCAGCCAATGACCGTGTCAGAAGATTATCGTGGATACGATCAATACTTTGACGGTGCAGGACGTTTGCAGTTCTTCGGCGTTATAGAAATCCCTGTAGCTAATGAATTTATAAAATCAAATAACCATGTTGTCGTCAGTTTTACCGATGACGGTGGCTTTGTTACTTCATTAGCAATGCAGTATTTCGCCCATACCAAGCAATTGGCTAGAAATAGTCAGTAACGCTTTGCGCAGCAAACATGACTATTAAATGTTTGCTGCTTTTTATCTGGCTTTTGTGTTTTCCCCAACTAAACGACATAAAGGCGAGATCTATTCTTGTTGGGGCAAGAATAGTCCTAAGTAACACTAATGACATAATAGACAATATAAGGGAATTACATGAAAAATCGTCTAAAGCCAATATATAAACTCGGGTTAATCAATACCAGTTTACTGTTACTGAGCACAGTAAGTCACACAGTAATGAGTGCTGATTGGGATTCAATCCCTTTACCTGCAGAGGCTGGTAATGGTTTGGTATGGCAGTTAAATGAAAATTACTCAGATTCATTTAACTACTCAGGCAAGAACGCGACTTTTACCAGTAAATGGAATGACACTTATTTTAATGCATGGGAAGGGCCTGGATTAACAAGATGGAGTAGCAATGAGTCATGGGTGTCTGATGGTAATTTAATTATCAGCGCGTCGCGTAAAGCACCAAACTTGGTAAATGCAGGTGTGATTACTTCGAAAACTAAAGTTAAGTACCCTATTTTTTTGGAAGCCAGTATAAAAGTCAGCAACTTGGAGCTTTCATCAAACTTTTGGTTACTGAGTGAAAGTGACGAACGTGAAATCGATATATTGGAAGTATACGGCGGCGCAAGAGAGACATGGTTCGCACAAAATATGTCGACTAACTTTCATGTTTTCTTAAGAAGCAGTGACAATAGCATTAGAAGTGACTTTAATGATCAATCCCATAATACACCGGTATGGGGTAACAATTGGCGTGAAGGTTTTCATCGATTTGGTGCATATTGGAAAAGCCCAACAGATGTTACCTTTTATATTGATGGCCAAGAAACCCCACAAGGTTCATGGGATGAAGTCGTAATGAAAGACAAGGACTACACTGGCGCGATCATGAATAAAGATCAGTATAATATGGATGAAGAAATGTTCATTATTTTAGATACTGAAGATCATTCATGGCGCAGTGAAGCTGGAAATGTAGCAACTGATGCAGATTTAGCCGATGGTAGCAAAAATAAAATGTATGTTGATTGGATACGTGTTTACCAACCCGTTAGTGATGGTTCAGGTGGAGGCTCTGACGGTGGTATTGAGGCCAATACTCAATATCAAATTAAAGCGAAACACAGTAATAAATGTATTGATGTTATCAATAGTGCGACAACAAATGGTTCAACTTTTCAGCAGTTAACATGTAGTGGCAATAACAGTAATAGCGACCAGCAATTTAAATTTACTGCATTGTCTAATGGTTTTTATACTATTACATCTAAAGTCAGTAATCTTTGTTTAGACTTGTCAGCTGGAAACATTGATAACGGTGCTAAAATCCAGCAATGGGTATGTAATAGCAGTAACCAAAATCAAATGTGGAATATGATTGATAAGGGGGATGGCTATTACGAAATCCGAAACAGAGTGAGTAATAAATGCCTAGATATAGCTGGTAAGTCAAATGCCGATGGCGCGGTTCTTACTCAGTGGAATTGTTATAATGGCGATAATCAACGCTTCTCACTAGCGCAGTAAATAAGTAAGCTTGTTCAGTACCCAATGTTAATTTTTAACGTAGTTTGGGTGCTTTATCAGATGAATACAGGCAAACTCATTAGGAAACATAATTCAATATATTCTACTGCTTCAGCTGTTCCAACAGCATAACCATTTTTGTGTAATGTAGCTTACGTTTCAAAAACGCCTTAAACCACTTCAACTATTTTACACTCGCTCATTTTGCCTACACCCTTTGCTTACACAAACTATCTTGCCATCAAACGAAAAATAGATGTTGGAAGAGCAGTGCTGGCGAGATATGAACTCAACTATATTCTTATGTCGCCATTACTTTGAAGTAACTTCCCCTCCCTAGCGTTTGGTATCTTGCTCTCTGAATGGCTTTACCTTCGAGCGTTATAATTTACCTTAGCGCTAAAGTAATTATTTATCGATTAACTTTGATTTAATAAGCTTAGCTAGACTGATTGCGTAATCGAATTAAGCTTTGAATTTGTCCCATTGAGGCCATCATTAAATGACATGCTTGTAAATATCCTGTTCGGTGATATTCCTGCAATAAATCAGCACTTAAATTTGCTAATGCTTTTTCATTGATGACATATAAGCCATCAAAATTGATACTTTCTTGCTCTTTATCTGCAGAGTTTCTTTTATTCATTGAGATCCCAAGTTGAATTGCCTCAACCAACTCATTATCTACAAGTGATTGGATAAAAGATTCTGTACGAACAATCCCTTGTGCTAACTCAAAAACCATTCTATTCATTGATGTAAGGTATTCAGTCGGTTTTCCGTCTGATGTAAACAAGGCTTGCACTTCGGCGCTTGTATTTCCATCAACAACACGTCGATTGTTCATATCTATGCTTAATACAGTATTAGCTTCACTCATTGGCTCAGAAGAATGATCTTTACGTGCAACCATAAACGGCTGTCGTCTAATGTGTAATGGAATGTAATGACTCCGCCAATTAGTATCTGCAAGAAATAAGTTCTCACCTGATTCAAAACCCAGTAATGCATGTAATCCGAACTGGCCAGTTTGATTGTTTTTAAGTAAACAGCATGGATATTCTAGAATAAGGCTCCGTAGCTCATCTGCAATAACGGGGACGAAATGAATATTTTCACCAAAATCATGACCATGACCAACGAGAATTTTGGTGTTTTTGTGTGTTTTACTATCTACAATAACGTTCTTCATAGAAAATCCTTATTTATACTCGTTGCAAACCATATTGTTTGATTGAATTAATCAGCTCACGATTAGACATTAAATTAGCTTTGTACTGAGACGTTTGTAGATTCACTTGTTTAAATTTTTCGTAGGCTTTTTCACTTGCCTCTGTTGAATAGCCCCAGTGTGATGAAGCGGTTTTGAATCCCATACCATAAAGTACATATTGATAACTCGCTGCGGGGAACACTTCAGTGGCATGAATAAAATCATTGTCACTGGGTGGTTGATATTGCCATAGTGACAATAGCGATTTAAGACTACTAGGAATGCTTTCAGGCTTGCGGTTATCGCGCCAAAAGTCACTGTCTTGACGCTGACTTAACATATAGTGCAGTTTTAAAAAATCAATGATTCTTTCCCATCGATAAGTGAAAGTCTGATTAAATCGCTCAGAAACGATCTCCATACATTGACGATTTGCAGGCAATTGCTCAGCAATCATATTGGCCGAAATCTCAACCAATAATAGTGCAGAAGCTTCTAGCGGTTCTAGAAAACCCGCCGACAGACCAATAGCAACACAATTACGGTGCCAAAATTTTTCTCGATAACCAGGGTTAATTGGAATTTTACGAAAGGTAAGTTGCTCAACATCATTTACCGTAGCCGATAAATATTGTTTTAACTCCTCAATCGCGGCATGTTCACTGATGTAGCGGCTTGAGTAGACATGACCTACTCCTCTTCTACTTGATAACCCAATGTCCCATATCCAACCGGCTGTTTGTGCGGTAGAAATAGTATGTGACGCAATAGGACTGTTTTCATCGGAATATGGCACTTGTACAGCGATGGCATTATCAACAAACAACACATCTTTACAGCTTTTGAATCCCACTTGATAATGTTCACCAAGCAAAAGAGATTTAAAACCACTGCAGTCAATAAATAAATCACCTGATAAATCACCATGTTCAGCTGTTGAGACACAAGCAATATCACCATCATCATTATTGGTGACCGCCATGACATCATCAACCACATGCTTCACATTGAGTACTTTTATACAGTGCTGTTTCAAAAACTCTGAAAATAGTCCAGCGTCAAGATGGTATGCGTAGTTTGCGATTGCATCATATTCAGCAGTTGTGATTAATTTGGGTGCTAAACCCGCTTCACAAATGGCTTCTTGTGGGCTTAAACACATTGAAAAAGAATATTGTTTCTTTGGATTCTCATTATATGGAAATTGAATAGATAACCAATGATATGCCAAGTTATCATTTATTGAACCTTCAGGTAGCATTAATGGATGGTAATAATAATCGTCATGTTTTCCTGTCACCCATTTTGCAAACTTAGCGCCTTGCTTAAATGACACATTACATTCACGAATAAAATCAGTTTCTTTGATCCCCATGTTTTTAAGCGTCCGGCGCATGGTAGGCCAAGTACCTTCACCAACTCCAATAGGCGGTATATTAGATGACTCGACTAATGTCACGCTGAAATTCTTTACATGTTGACTGGTTAAATTAGCAGCTAATGTGCCAGCAGTTATCCAACCCGCTGTTCCACCACCAACAATCACAATGTTCTCAGTTAGTTTTTTACTGTCAATTTGACTCACAACTTTATTGCCGATTGGATGATTTTCATTCTTATTAGTCATATTTTCTCCAATTCTTGTTATCAAATAATTTAATCACAATATGCACAAAGCAAAAAAGGCTGCTACAAAAACGTAGCAGCCTGGTCATTTTTAGTGAATATTTTTATTGGCATGATCGCCAACTATTAATTCTTTTGCATGAATAACTAGCATTAGAACTTAGCACTAATTCCTATGGTGTAGCGAGGACCGTACTGCTCAGCAGCAAGTAACTGTTCCTCAAAACGACCGTAGCGGCGAACGGTTTCATCAGTTAAGTTAATACCATCAAGTGATACAGTGAGCATTTCGTTGATGTCATAACTTAAACTCATATCAAGCTGACCATAAGCTTCCGTGAAGGTTGGTTCATTACCAAGCGCTAGCAAGAACTCATCACGCCAGTTATAGGCAACTCGAGCTTGGAAACCATAGTTTTCGTAAAATGCAACTAAGTTACCAGAGTCACTTAAGCCGGTTAATGCGATTGTTTGATCAAAGTTATATGGATCAAACGATTCATCGCTGTTTACGATGGTATAGTTAGCAACTGTACCGAACCCACTATCGCCAAACATGTATTGAGCATTAAATTCCCAACCATCTACTTCGCGGTTTTGTAGGTTATCTGGCGTCGCAACTTCCCAAGTAATAACAGGATCAGTCGCCGTACCGAGACAATCTGGATTTGGTGTATCAGATGCATCAGGACAACCAGCACGAGGATTTACACTCGGATCAGTCAATGGTTGGCCATTAACGTCATTAATTGAGCGGTTCTCAGTACCCGCGCCGATAAAGTTTTCAACGTACTTTTTAAAATAACCTGCAGATGCGAAACTACCGTCATCAAAGTACCATTCAAGTGATAAATCAAAGTTATCTGAAGTAATAGGTAATAGGTTAGGATTACCTTGTGAAGCATTAAATGGCCCACCAGGTCTTGCAGACACATTAGTTGCAGGGAACATTGCACTTACCCCTGCTCTCGATAAAGTTCGGCTATAGGAAAAACGCGTCACAATTTCATCTGTTACTGACATATTAAAGTCAAAATTAGGCAAAATACGAGTGTAACTACCAGACAACTCATCTGCTGTTGGTGTGTCATCATAAACAGGTCTTAACTCCTGAGCATGACGGTAATTCATTGCAATGATGCCATTTTGTACTGAATACGCCGTAACATCTGTGTCTTCGTAACGGACACCAACATTCATTTTCACTGGCATGTCATTAAATTCAGTGTCAAAGTCGAAAGATAAATATGCAGCGAAGGTTTCTTCATTTACCCCATTCGTTTTGATGTTAGGCTCAGCAAATAAACCTTCATTTTTCACGATATCAATAAACTGATTTACATCATATTGTGAAATATATGGGAATAATTGGTTAGCACCTGGGAACTGATCCGCTGTATCGCCTAATGGAATAAAGCCAAGATCTAAATCGTTTAATGGCACATCAACGAAAGAAAATACTTCGCTCAAGCGTGTATCAATGGTGTAATCTGTATTCATCACGCCAAAATTGATTTTAGTGAGCGCACTGTCAGCAGCAGCGTTTTCCCAAGTACCTGAAAAACGGTATTGCTTAACATTGTTTTCCATTGAGTAACCGCGTTTTTGATATAAATCAGACACGATATTATCTTTATTGAATGCGCCACCTGGTAAATTAGAGTCATCAACAATAATTTTAGGGATATCACCAATAAAATCTGCACCGATTAATGCAACAGAACCTGATGGGTTTTTAAGGTTCGCTAAGGTTTCAGCGGTTTGACCATCAGGATTTGATTCAGATGTTGAGTCATGGACGTCAAGTTCAAAACTCAAAGTATCTGTGGCTTGCCATTCAATATTCAAACCTAATGAATCGTTTTCTTTCTCTTGGTAATATTCCCAAGCCCAGAAATTCAACTCATCGTCTTGATCCCGTGGGTTCCATAAGGTGCCATTTGCATTGGCTGATCCACTTGGATTGTCGAACCAAAATGCTGAGCGATTGGTATAACTCGTTTCTTCGAAACGCGAAATAGTATAATCAACCGTCGCAACTACTGAGTCGACAGGTTGAATCTGTAAAACGGCTTGGGCATTTTGACGAGTTCGTTCAGTATCTAAATGCTCTGTTTTAGCAGTCCAAGGCGTCCAAATTGCTTGCTCTGGATTTTTGTTAGTGTCAATTGCCGATAAATCAACATTGTCACGACTACGATTTCTTACCCAACCATCAGTTCCAACGATATCAGTGTGACTATCTCGTTCTGAATGAGATGCCGACAATAAGAAGCCCACTTTGTCATCAGCAAAGGTTTGGCTAATCATGCCTGAAACTTCAGGCGTAACAGAGTCACCCTCTTCAACGCTTGTATCGTAAATTCCTTTTGCGCTTACAAAGGCTTTAAAACCATCATAGTCAAAAGGTCTGGCTGTAGTGATATCAATAGTTGCACCGATACCGCCAGAGGTAATATCCGCTTTACCAGTTTTATACACATTTACGCCAGATACACTCTCTGCTGCAATTTCACGGAAGTTAAAGCTTCGTGATACGCCCTCAGATTGTAAAGCTGAAGAGTTTGGCATTTGACGACCATTCAAGGTCACCAAGTTAAATTCAGGTCCAAAACCACGTACTGTGACTTTATTACCTTCATTATTTGCACGGTCAATGGATACACCGGCGATGCGTTGTAAAGACTCGGCTAAGTTAGTGTCGGGTAACTTACCAATATCTTCGGCACTAATAGCATCTACAACACCATCAGAGTATCGTTTTGTCGATGCAGATTTTGTTAAAGAGCTTCTGATCCCTTTAACTTGAATCACTTCCGTTTCTTGTGCCTGTGTTTCAGCGGCTAGGTCATCTGCAAGCACCCCAGTACTAGCAGTAGCAATTATCGCTGCAGTTAAAGCATTAAGTTTGAACTTACAATGTTTCATCTTAAAACCTTCTTATTATTTGGTTTAAAAGGTGTCGTGCTCACAAAAACAATGTTCATCACATTGCTAACCACATAGCGAAGCCTGACCCCGTTAACAATCTAGCTACTTTTTAAACAATGTGTCAACTGTTTTTTGGTGTCAGTTAATTGTTGACAATAATCAATAGTGTTCAATAATACACATATTCATAAAGAATTTATGTACAAAAAATGCTTAAGTTTTATTGGATGGCTAGTCCTATAGAAATAAAATGCACTTTAATTAGACACTTAAAAACACTGATGTAAATTCGAAGATTTTTAGTTCTTCATATAAGCGATAAATAGTTTACATGAACACATGTTTTACATATTCAAATCGAGAAGATGATTAGACTAAATGAGTATAAAAATCACCAACAAGTGTTTAACACTTTTCACTGACAAAATGTTGTTCAAGGAATGAAAATGACTAACCAGCAACCGAGTACTGACAAATACAAACACCGTATAAATGATTTAAAAATGTTATTTAGCGCCCTGTTAATTACACTCGTTACAATTAACTTATCTGCATGCCAGCAAGGAAGTCATCACAGTTATTCAAGTGATGTAGACAAAGCAGATCAAGCTAATGAATTAATTAAGTTGACTACCAAGGTTCGTTTTAACAATGTCACGGAAGAAATAGGGTTAACCTCCTTACCGGCTTGGAAATATGGCGGTCCAAGTGTTGCGGATATTAATAACGATGGCCGCTATGACTTAGTTTTAACCAATCATGACACGACCCCTATTCAGTTATTTCTGTCTGAGGCAGAAAATCAATTCGTTGAACAAACTGCCCCATTTCCTAAAGCTGATGCCCATGGTTTGGCGCTTGGAGATTATGATCTAGATGGTGACAATGATTTGTTACTCTCATTAGGTGGTGGTAATGGTACAAAACCACAACCGCAGCGTTTACTTCGCAATGACGGAGGTAGTTTTACTGATGTAACTGTTGAGGCTGGTTTAGGTGAAATGGGTGCACGTGGTAGATCTGTTCGCTGGGTAGACATTGATCTTGATGGTGATTTAGATTTTATGCAAATTAATGCTGAACAAATGATGGGAGAAACGATTCCACGAAACATCCTTTTTGAAAATACTGGCAACGGCCAGTTTCAATATCGTTCAAGCCCAGCATTTGAACATATCGATGCAGAGCGGTTAATCATTACTGATATTAACAGCGATCATCAGGCAGATATCATTGCATTTTCTCCATACTCTCCTATGTCTATCTGGAAAGGCAATACCGACTTCAAATTTACCAATGTCACCGAACAATATCTGACTCAAGAATACCTGGCTCAACATGGCAACATTACCGATGTGACCTCAATGGCACAAGCGGATATTGATAACGATGGCGATATGGATTACTACCTTGCTAGAGGCAAAGTGTATTATCAAATTGCCAATAATGCAGTGTCTTTTGATCCTATAAAACAACGTTTAGATCTTCGTGATGAAGGTAATAAAAGCCATGATGGGATTAGTTTTAACGCTAATGGTCCAATTCAGTTAAGTAATTTTTATCACTTTCCTAGAGGGCCCAAGAAAATCACCATCCCGTTATTTATAGGTGCTGAAAAACAATTAATAACAAATAAAGAGACTCAAATTACACGTGATAGTGCACTAGGTTTTCCTGAAATCATTGAACAAAGTGGCTGGTATCTTGGCTATATTGGGAATGATGAATGGCGCCTTGAGTGGTTATTACAAGATAATTTAGCGTGGGATATTAGAGCCTCCATTACAGGAGTCAGTGCCATCGAACCTGATTGGACACCACAGGAACTTGGCGTTGATGATATTTTGTTTCGAAATGATGGCAATAAACTAACTGTTGTAAGCCACCTACTGCCAAAACAAAGCCAAGATAATAATTGGGGTGTTATTACAGCAGACTTTAATAACGACACTCATAATGATTTTTTTGTATATCGCTTTGGTGAGCTAACTGAGCGTATTAATGATGTCATGTTACTTAATTCAGACAAATTAAATCAACAAGGGTTTATTAGTCATGAAACTCACCAAGCAACGACATTAGGTGTAAATGCACACGGTGACATGGGTAGTGCGTTTGATAATAATCTAGATGGTTTTGTTGATATTCTTAGCGGTGATGACGACAACGGTAAGTGGTATTTATATCAAAATACACTTGGATCAGAGCTAACTCTTGATCAGCACAGTGACCATAAAAATAATCAACATCAATACTTGCTCGCCCAGATTGGTTATTCTGAATCAGGTATTGATCCTCATGGTGCTGAAGTCACTGTAGAGACAGCAACACAGACACAATTCAAGTGGATTGGTTCTAGCAGTGCAAGTCATTCTCAGAGCCTTAAAAATATTAGTCATTTCGGACTAGGAGAAAGCGATGTAATCGAAAAGATCCATGTTCGCTGGCGTGATGGAACCCAACAAACAAGAGTTAACCTAGCAGCTAATCAATTAATTAAAATCGGTAAATGATTATTAAAAGGTTTTGAGCTTTCAAGGTTACTTTACTGCCGGTTGTTGCTCATTTAGATAACAAAAGGTTTTATAGTTTAGTCAATATTGAAGTGACAAATATAAAACCTTGAGTCTTATTGAATCCAATGTACCAGTCCAGAAGTCTATAAATGTCCAAGCGTGAGCCCCTAAAATCCCAATGATGTCCAAACCTGTAAACAAATGTCATAGCTGAATAAATGGTAAAGTTGTTTGCTATTGCCAACTCTTTAAAATCGTTTTATCTAAATTCGAGGAACTCTGTTCTAAGGTATGTTGGCTGGACACTTTTCTTATTATTAGTTTTCCCTTACTAGCGACTCTTTAACTAGCGAATCTTTAAGTAGTTAGTCCTTAATTATCGGTTTCTTAATCAGTTAGCCTTGCGAGTGACTTAAGAGCAATCAATGACATAGAAGTGCTATGTTTTGTCGCTTGTTATAATAAACTAACGTGATGTACTATTTTTAAGGAACAAAAAAAAGCCAACTGCTGGAGGGGATTCAGTTGGCTTTTGCTTAAATGTAAAACTGATTGGTGTTTTTAACTAACTGAGTATATGTGAGCCTTAATATATAGCAGGTTCACTGTGGATACTTATTTATGCTTCGTTGAAATAAACTGTCTTTTTCTCAACATATTGTTCAAGACCATATTTACCGTCTTCGCCACCTACACCGCTCATCTTCCAACCATTATGGAAACCCTGATGTTGTTCACCTAAACCTCGATTAACATATACTTCACCGACTTCCATTTCAGCAATGGCTTGATGAATATACGCAAGGTTCTTAGTATATAAATAAGCAGATAATCCATATTCACTATCATTGGTATAAACAATGGCATCATCTATGCTGTGAATTTTTATGATAGGCAGTACTGGGCCAAAGGTTTCTTCATGAACGAGTATATTATCTTGCTTCACATCGACCAGCACGGTTGGCTCATACCAATTGCCACCTTCAAAACCTTTAACGCTTGCTTGCTGACCACCGGTGACTATTTTGGCCCCTTGTTCAACACTTTCCTGAACCAACTTATGAATATTATTGATTTCAGAAGCGTTTACTTTAGGTCCCATATCTGAAGCAGGATCCATCGGATCACCGACTTTTAATGCTTTGACTTTAGGTATAAATCTCGCAATGAAAGCATCATACACATCTGCATGCACATACAAACGCTCTGCACAGGTACAAACCTGACCACAGTTTGCGAAACGTGCAATAACTGCATCATCAACTGCTTTATCTAAATCAGCATCTTCCATAACAATAAAAGGAGCTTTACCACCCAGCTCTAGCATCACTGGGGTTAAGTTTTTACCGCTAGCTTGATAAATAATTTGTCCTGCTCTCGTACTGCCCGTCATGGTGATAAGTTCGGTTATTGGACTTTCACACAAATGCTGTCCAACAATCGAACCACTACCATTAATGATGTTAAGAACCCCTGGCGGGATCCCAGCGTCATTTGCGATTCGACCTAACTCCATTGTCGCAAGCGGCGTTTCTTGAGTAGGTTTAACTACAATAGCATTACCGGTTATCAGAGCTGGGCCAATTTTACGCCCCGCTAGCGCCAGCGGAAAGTTCCAAGCAGTAATAGCAACCACAACGCCTTTAGGGACTTTATGAATATATATTTTTTCATTTTCATTATCTGAAGGCAAAATATCACCTTGCAAAGTCAATGCGTTATCACATGCGTATTCTACAAATGTCGCTGTAGCTTCAACTTCCATGCGCGCGACATCAATCAGTTTACCTTGCTCATTAACTAATAATTTAGCTAACGCTTCAGCGCTTTCTCGAATACCATGCGCAAACTTACGTAACACAACCGCGCGAGCGCGTGGCGTTTTCTTAGCCCAAGATTTTTGTGCTTGCTGAGCAATTTCTAATGCATCTTGAGCATCATTAACACAGCCTTTTGGGATCACACCAACAAGTTCACCAGTACTAGGTGAGTGAACAGAAATGGTACCGTCAGATTTTGACGCAATATATTCACCATTAATAAAGTTTACGTTATTTCTAATTTCCATTGGATTATCTCCCCATCCAACCGCCATCAACCAATAAAATTCCGCCGTTCATATAATCTGATGCTGCGGATGCAAGGAAAACCGTTGGCCCTTTAAAGTCATCAGGTGTACCCCAACGACCTTGTGGAATTCTTTCTAAAATCGATTTTGAGCGAACGGGATCATCACGTAATGCTTCAGTATTATCAGTAGCAATATAACCAGGCGCAATTGCATTAACATTAACACCTTGACCAGCCCATTCATTCGCTAGCGCTTTAGTTAATTGACCAATCGCGCCTTTACTGGCTGCATAGCCTGGTACGGTAATACCGCCTTGAAAGGTTAATAATGATGCGGTAAATATAATCTTACCTTGTTTACGTGCAACCATTTTTTTACCAATTTCACGGCTTAAGATAAACTGAGAGTTTAAGTTTATCTCCATAATTTTATCCCAATACTCATCACGATGTTCAGCAGCAGGCTCACGTAAAATTGAGCCTGCATTATTAACTAATACATCTATAGTGTCATGTTCAGCATTCACTGTTTCTACAAAGTTATAAAGACTTTGACGGTCAGAAAAATCACATTGGTAAGCATAAAACTTGCGACCCGCTGCGATTACAGCCTTTTCTACATCCGAGCCTGTTTTAGCAAGTGTTGCCGATACACCTATAATATCAGCTCCGGCTTCAGCCAATGCTTCTGCCATCGCTTTGCCAATACCACGGCTACAACCTGTTACTAAGGCAATTTTGCCTGTTAAATCAAATTTATTTAGCATTGCTATTCCCTTATTTCGCTTCACAAGACACAAGCGCTTTCATGCCTATTGGGTTGTTATCCATACTTTCAAATGCATTACTAATATTGTTAAGATCACTAACAGACGTGATAAATGGCTCAAGGTCTATTTTACCCGTAGCTACTAAGTCAATTGCCATATCAAAGTCTGCATGTTCATACACGCGAGCGCCTAGCAACTCTAGTTCCTTCCAGAAGAATTGAAATAAATCGACTTGCGGTTTTTGCGCATGAATTGCCACCATACAAATTCGGCCACGAACAGAAGCAACCTGCACCATAATATCAACTGCTGGTTGAACGCCTGAGACTTCAAAAACAACATCGGCGCCCTTGCCATCGGTCCATTGCTGCACGTACTCTGCTAAGTCTTGCTCCATCGGATTTACCGTTGGTATATCGAATTTATTAGAAAAGCTACGGCGGCTTTCATTAGGTTCAGAAATAATCACTTCCGCGCCTACTGATTTAGCCACTAATGCGACTAATTGACCAATAGGTCCGCCACCAATCACCACAGCTTTTTCGCCAGCTTTTAATCTTGAACGTGAAATATCATGGCAAGCCACTGATAATGGTTCAATTAGCGCGCCTTGTTTCAAACTGACATTTTGAGGCAGTTTATGTAAAGTCCGCGATTTTACTGTCCAAGAATTTTGAAAAGCCCCCGGTGTATCAATTCCCATAAACTTAAGGTTTTGACACACATGAGTATGACCTGCAGTACATGCTGGACATTCACCGCACCAATCTAAAGGACGCACAACGACACGTTCACCTATAGCATAGCCAGTGACGTTTTGACCCAATTCAGCAATGGTTCCCGAAATTTCATGACCAATGGTATGCGGAGGATTAACTCGAGTATCCATTACGCCATGGTAAATGTGCATATCTGTTCCACAAATGCCGACGTAACCAACATTCAATCTTACTTCATCGTCTGCTGGAGCAATCGGTGATGCTTCAATAATTCTAAAAGACTTATTTCCAACATATTGAGCAGCTTGCATAATATCTACCTTATGAACTCATTTTTAAATGAGGAGTTAAAAGTGCATCATCGAAGACCACGCCTGTTCCTGGAATATCAGGAGCTACAGCTTTGCCTTCGACAATTTTAAGAGGTGTTGTGGTGTATTCATCGATGGGGAATGAATGAACTTCTAAATAACCGGAATGAGGTTGTGATGCTAATAAACTCACATGTAATTCGTGCATACCGTGACTACACACGGGCAAATTATTAGCGTATGCCAATTGAGCTACCATCAAGAAGCCCGTAATACCCCCAATGTTGGACGCATCAGGTTGTAAAAAACCTAATTTTGATTGCTGAATAGCATAAGTAAATTCATGAATTGTATGAAGGTTCTCACCCATTGCTAATGGAATATTGATCGCATCTGCAATATCAGCGTAACCCTGATAATCATCAGGAATTGTCGGTTCTTCAAACCACTTGATATCACAATGGTTGATAGCATTGGCAAAACGAATGGCCTGCTCTTTGGTCATTGAATAGTTGGCATCAACCATAAACACACGATCTTGACCAATTAACTCTCGAACAGCCTCAACGCGACGAACGTCTTCTCTATAATCAGCTTTTCCTACTTTAATTTTCACCGCTTCGAAGCCACGTTCTAGGTAGCCCTGAATATTGGCCAGTAACTTGGTTTGATCAAAGTTGAGGTCGATACCACCAGCATAGCAATTAACTGTATTAGATGCGCCACCAGCGACTTTCCACAAAGGTAAACCTAAGTTTTTACACTTAATATCCCATAACGCAATATCCACTGCTGAAATGGCAAAGCTTAATAATCCGCCTCGACCAACGTAATGAAAGTGCCATTGCAGCTCATCCCAAACAGACATAATGTCAGATGCATCTTTACCAATTAATAAAGGTTTCATTTCATCGTTAAGTAACGAATAAATAGCCCTGCCACCCTTACCCCCCGTATAGGTATACCCAACACCTTCAACGCCACTTGCAGTGGTAATACGCGTTAAAATCAATTCAAAATGAGTGTGATCTCCGTGTTTTGCATCTGATAACACTTCAGCCAAAGGTATTTGATAATACTCTACCTTTATTGATTCAATGGTATTGCTCTGTTTTGACATTTAACCACCCATAACGAATTCTAAAAACAGTTTATTGTTAACAATCTACACTGTAAAAAAAGAGATGTAAAGTGATTGTTACCAGTTTTAAACAAGAGAAATTATCAAGCCTTCGTTTGAATTCAATAATAAAAGAAAGCGGTTACCCTTAGATGGTTAAAGGGTTTGGCAAACTGAAGAATTTAAGACGCCTTTTAAATCATACAAATTAAAGTTAGAAACAAATGCTATATGGTCTAAGCTCAACCCTTTAGCAATCTGGACATTTATTCACTTATTCACATTAAAAAATCACCGGCATACTCAGGACTCTCGAAACCTTATTTGTTTACGATACTGATTCGGCGTCACTGAAAAGTGTTTTTTAAACAATGAAATAAAATGTGAGGGATTTGAAAAGTTTAAGTCGTAACTTATCTCTGTAATGGTTTTATTGGTTTGGCCTAGCCACCTTGCACTGCTATGAAGCTTATGCTGCAATAAATACTGCGAATAATTACATTTGAAGGTACGTTTAAACATTCTTGAAAAATAGGATGCAGAGATATGACAAAGTGCAGCAGCCTCAACAAGGGTTAAATCAACTAACTCCTGTTGTCTAAACAAATTTAGAATAGGAGTAAGTTTCTTATAATTTTGACTCATTACAATTTTGTTTTTTGGATTTTCAGTTACAGGTTTACCGTTCGCAACTAACGAAATAATAATCAGTTTTAACAATGTCGCACTTTTCAAACTATGGGGATCTTCATTATAACTTTGTTGCAGCCACTGGACTTGTAGCTGTATTTCTTGCCACTGATTTTCATTCAAACGTAAATGCATACCGTGTCTGAGGATGGCTTCTTGCTGATATAAATCGTTATTAAGTAAAAACTCCGGCAAAATTTGGATGATATGCCAAGATTTAGCCTTGTTAGTAAGTTGATAGTGATGCGTATCCAAAGCAGGAGTAAAAATAATATCTTTATTTTCAAGTTCAGATTGACCTTGAGAATGAAAGTAATGCCCTTCTATATCTTCAAAAATAATAAATTCGTGTACTTGATGAAAATGCATTAAGCATGTGTACTGCTCATTAGGCTGAAAACTGACTTGATGAACTTCAAATTGGTAACCAGGCTTTATTGCAAAGGCTTCACAATAAACCTGTTCTTTATTATTACTACTATCAAAAGTCCTTTTACTGTTACTGTTACTGTT
>NZ_JBFRJJ010000002.1:0-111301 GCF_041468785.1 Shewanella sp. 10N.286.52.E4 | reverse complement strand
CTGTTACTGTTACTGTTACTTTGCAGCAAATCTGTTTTAGCTTTGTTCGCAATGCTACTAATATTTTCTTTTCGAATAGTTAACTCTTCTATTGAATTTTTATGCTTTGAACGCACACTGTTCACTTCTTTTAAAGAATCCAATTTCCCCATTATGAATGACATTATTGCTTCCTTACCTTTAGTGTTAATTGTTGCGTTAACGCTCAACTGATTTAGAAAGAACATTGATGTGATAAATCACAAATAGCAGTGCAAATATTTAACAGTTTAATTAATCACAATAATCTAACATTGTTAACAATTAAATATATTTAATATTTTAACTCAATTTTCAATCAATTTTTCAAGGATAAACAATGTCAGTAAACGTTAAATCAACACCTTCTAAGCACCAGGTTACCGATCCACATGGCATAGTTATTGGCCAAGGAGATTTCCAATATCGAGTTAATATGCATTGGAATCAAATCAGCTCAAACCAATTACCTGTAGAGAATTGTCATGACCTTGCTTTTGACTCTCAAGGTCGAATTATTATGGTGAGTGATCATCCGCAAAATAATATTATTATTTACAACAAGGACGGTAAGCTTATCGATGCTTGGGGTGGGCAATTTCCAGGCGCTCACTCTGTAAAAGTTAATCATGAAAATGGAGAGGATTTTTTATACGTTGTCGATTGTGGTTGGGTGATTAATCGTCTTTGGACACCAAGTAATGGCTTAGATCGAGTCGTTCCTCAAGCAGGATTCATTGCAAAACTCACGCTTACAGGTCAATTGATATTCACTATCAGTCATCCTCAAACCATAGGTGTTTATCGTCCAGACCAACCATTTAGACCTACCGATATCGCCATTGCAGATAACGGCGACATATACGTGACTGATGGCTACGGTTCGGATTACGTTTTACAATACGACTGCAACGGAAAATATATCCGTCATTGGGGCGGGCATGATAATAGTGACGAACGTTTAAACTTAGCTAACACCCATGGTATTGGTATCGACAAGCGCCAATCTGTTAAAAGTGTTTCTTCTGATAATTCACAGCATCTCATCATTAGCTCTCGTGCTGACAATACATTAAAACAATATTCTTTAACTGGCGACTACCTCGACACCATTGATGTTGCAGGTGCTTATATAGGTGGACCCGTATTTCATGGCGACCATTTTTTTGCGCCTGTGTGTTGGTCGCACATTGATGGCCATAATGCTGATAATTCTGGTTTCATTAGTGTTTTTGATATTAATAATAAAGTCATATCAAATTTGGGTGGAACAGCGCCTGAATATATTGATAACGTTTTACAGCCTATGCAAACCACTTGGGATGTATTTAAGCACTGTCATGGACTATGTATCGATAATGACGAAAATATTTATGTTGGCCAATGGAATGCGCAGCAAACCTATCCAATACAGCTAATTAGAATATAACCTTTTCATTGTAAAACCGGCTTTTGGCAATAATAGAAGCCATGTTAAATACATAAGAACCGAGAACTATTTAAGTTTACTGGCAAGTACTTGTCATAAGCTAACAACATAGTTAAATGGCATAATGAATAAAACGTTAATTGCTGTTAGCAGCCTAATTGTTTGGTAATTTGGGCTGCTGTATTCATAACAAGGTGTTTAATTTTCTCAGTGCTATATTTTGCGCCTAATTGTGTATTTAGTGAAGATACAGAGAGTGCAGCAACCACTGACCCTAGTGGTTTTCCAATCAAGGTTGAAAAATCATATACACCTTCTGTCAGCTCACTTTTACCTGCTATGTAACTCAGTTTTTGTATATTAGCAAGTTCGTTAATAAAAGCGGTTTGTTCATGTGATGCTAACTGAATAAAGCCTTGATCACGTTTTAAAATCATATCTCGTACTTCTTCATTACTGTTTGCCAATAACACTTTACCTGATGCAGTAGTGCTCGTTGGGAAAATTGAACCTTCGGTAATATTCAATGACACAGGGGTATGGCTACGAGCCTGTACAATTACCATAACCTTACTCTGATACAGCATGCTTAAATGGCATGACAACCCAATTTGGACGGCTAAGTCTTCCATATGAGGAAGCGCACATTGACGCATTTGATCTACCGGAGAAATGGAATGCGATAAATTATAGAGCTTGAGCGATATACGATAACAACCTGATTTTTCGTCTCTAATTAGATACCCTCTAGCTTCTAAGCCAATTAATATGCGATAAATTTCATTAGCGCTACGTTTTAATCCCTTAGCTATTTCTGCTTGTGATTTAGGTACTGATTGTTCGGTTAAATACTCTAAGACATCCAGCGCTTTATCCAACGCAGGTACTGCGTATTTATTTTCTTGCTGATAAACCATTACTTTTATCCATTTTAAACTTTAAACCTTTAACGCTTGAAAACGTCAAATCTAAGTCATTTCCTTGCGGTTAAACCACAAAATCATCGCCGTTTACATTCATATATGAATATCAAATTTAAATTTAAATATTATTTGTATATATTGCGTTAACTGTTCTAACATTGTCAACAATCTACATAATTAAACATAAAGACTACATAATTAAACATAAAGACAATGTCAGAGGAAAAGCATGAGCAATCAATTATTGTTAACTGATAAGCAAGTACAAGACTTTCACCGAGACGGTTACGTTATTGTGAAAGGCTATTACAACCAAGCAGAAATTAGCAAACTACAAGATACGGTATTTAATGATGAATCCTTATACCAACGTGCTTGGTATAAAAAAGATGCCACTGGCACAGTAAGCAAAGTGTGTTTATGGCAAGAGTTAGGTGACGATTTTTATAGCATGTTTTCCCGTGGTAAGCGCTTAGCCGATTCTGTGGAAAAGATCCTTGGTGAGCCGGTATTTCATACTACAACTAAAATTATGATGAAAGAGCCTTTAGTGGGTGGAGCATGGGAGTGGCATCAAGACTACGGCTATTGGGCAACCGACAATTTCCATTTATACCCTAAAATCGTTAGTTGTATGATCGCAATTAACAAAGCAACGATAGAAAACGGTTGTCTAGAAGTATTGAAAGGTTCACATCATATTGGCCGAATTGATCACAACAAAACTGGCGATCAAAAAGGTGCAAATATGACATTTGTTGAAGAAGCATTAAAACATCATGAGCTAGTAAAAGTTGAATTAGACCCTGGTGACACGCTTTTCTTCCATTGTAACTTGTTGCATAAGTCAAACCAAAACACTTCAACAGAACCACGTTGGGTGATGATACCCGCATATTGCGCCGAGTCAGCTAAACCATTTAGAGAGAACTCTTTGGTATACATGCCACTCGAAAAAGTAGAAGACAATGCCATAATAAATTGGCGAGAAACTGCATCGGCTTAAGTTGATGCTACTTACATACTGACTAGTTTACCATTTTGCACAAGTATACAATCCATACCAGCATTTTGTGCTGCTTGAAAGCCTATTTGAGTATCCTCAAACACAATACACTTGTGTGCTGGGATACTCATTTTACTGGCCGCGGTTAAGAATGTTTCTGGGTGTGGTTTGCCATTTTTAACATCCGATGACGTCACCAGTGCTGCCAAGTTAGATAAAATACCGTGTTCTGCTAACAACTCTTCTGCATGCTTCCTATCGGAACCTGTACCAACGGCTATCGGCATTTTATTTAAATAAAACTGATATATTTCATTAGTTACCTGAATGAGTGCTGGTGTCGATGTATCTTCTCGCCAGAAACTTCTTTTAGTGAATGTAACAGCCTCTGGATCATGAGACAGATTAAATTTCTCATTTAAAAGCACCGCTATTTGTTTTGTAGGTACACCACCTAAATTCCACATGTAAGCTTTGTCGAATGGAATACTGTAATGTTCACAGGTTCTTTGCCATGCTTTTGCATGTCTTGGCATGGAGTCAACTAAAGTGCCATCCATGTCAAAGATTA
This sequence comes from Shewanella sp. 10N.286.52.E4, assembly GCF_041468785.1. Taxonomy (NCBI): domain Bacteria; kingdom Pseudomonadati; phylum Pseudomonadota; class Gammaproteobacteria; order Alteromonadales; family Shewanellaceae; genus Shewanella; species Shewanella sp. 10N.286.52.E4. Next base: position 107,354 of record NZ_JBFRJJ010000002.1, on the reverse strand, counting down.
TGCCTTGATATTTATTTAAATCCACGGCCAACTCCTGCTCTGAAGCTTATGTAAAGTAAGCTAAATTCTTACACATAGAACCAATAAATAACACAAGCTTTCCATACCGGCATACTCAAACAGCATATATTTAATACTTTTCGGCCTTATGTAGGTATTTAAAGCTCAATTTGCACAATATTATGTTGTTAACTATTTACAATGTTATTTGATAAAACCGAGATAGCACAATGAAAGTAAGTGAATTACCAGATCCGTTTGAGCAGACTCGCCTTAACGAAGGCGCTGCAATCATTGATGACCAAGATGACCCTGTCACTATGGTTTTGGGGCTAAAAGATGTTAGAAAGTGCGCCCATAACTGGAAAGTATTTCAATCTGGCGGCGAAGAAGTTGGCCGTATCGTTGTACCTTCTGAAATGGCTATTCGTGATACTCGTCAAATACCTTTTGAAGTTGACCCACCTAAACATAAAGGCTATCGCGATTTAGTTGAACCTTGGTTTAAACGTCCTTTAAAACTCGCTTATCAAGAAAAACTTAGCGATATCATTAATGATCTTGTTGATGAAGTTATCGCTAGGCCGACAGTTGAAGTAGTCACAGACTTTGCACTCAAATTACAATCACGCGCTCTTACTTTACTGCTTAACATTCCTTATGAGGAATCTGAGCTTTGGATCAGTTGGGGGACGCATGTATTTAGAAGTGATGACACTGCACTTGATGCCAGTAAAGCTAATATTTTATATGACTACATTGACACACAAATAGATAAAGCCGCGAAAAATCCAGGTGATGATTTATATTCGCTGCTGCTTAAAAGTGAAGCAAACGGTAAAAAGCTTACCAGAGAAGAAGTTAAAGGCGTGATGATTCTTACCTTTGCCGGGGGACGCGATACCATTATCAATGCTGTTACTAATACAGTTGCTTATTTAGCTGATCATCCAGAGTCATTAGTGAGATTAGATATTGAGCCTGACATTACTGGAAAAGCAGTGGAAGAGCTTGTTCGTTATTTCTCACCACTAACCCATATGGGACGCATTGCCACGGAAGATACTCAAGTATGTGAACATGCAATAAAAGCACAAAGCCGCATTTCATTATGCTGGGCTTCTGCAAACCGCGATAGTAAAGCATTTGAAAATGCCAATGAAGTGGTACTTGATCGTAAAATCAACCCACATGTCGGTTTCGGATTTAGTACCCATAACTGTTTAGGCGCAACGCATGCTAGGCAACTACTAGCCTTATTACTTAAATCATTAGCATCTAAAGTCAATTCAATTACCGTTAATAGCGCTGAAGATAATATTGAAGACTGGGATAAGTTCCAGCGGAAAATAGGTTTTCACGCTTTGAATGTCACGTTCAAGGCTAAGTAAGTTAATTGTATCTTAGGGGGAAATTATGGCGAAAATCACATTTATTACACAAGAAGACGAGCAAGTAACGTTAGAAGCAGACTCAGGCTCAGTGATGGAACTGGCCGTTCAAAATGGTATCTCTGGCATCGATGGCGACTGTGGTGGTGTATGTTCATGTGCCACCTGTCATGTTCACGTAGCTCCGGAATACCAAAGCAAGGTAGGTAAGGCCAGCGAAATAGAGCAAGACATGCTGGAATTAGACGACAATGCGAATGAACATAGCCGCTTATGCTGTCAAATTGAAATATCAGAAGATATTGATGGCGTTATTTTAACGGTAGCTGGCTAACGTTAGCCATTAACAAAAACATAGAGAACATTATGTCGTTATCTGAACATCAAACTTGCCTAATCATAGGCGCAAGCCACGGCGGCATTAGCGCTGCTTTTTCACTAAGAAAAGAGGGTTGGCTAGGTAGTATTATTTTAATTGATAGCGACCCTACACTGCCTTATCACAGACCACCGCTTTCTAAAGCCTACTTAACGGATGTAAATGCTGATCAACCGCAGGTACTTAAAGCAAAGACGGCTTATGATAAAGCTAACATTACTTTAATGTTAGGTGAAAAAGTAACACAACTGGATCCAGAGAAACAAATAGCCCTTTTGGCAAATGGTGTTTCCCTTCGCTATAACAAATTAATTATTTCTACTGGTGCACGCCCTTTTATTCCTCCTATTAAAGGATTAGATACGGCCCAAAATGTTTTTGCACTGCGCACTGCAGAAGATGTTAACCAAATTCGTACAAGGTTCAACCATACTGAACAAAAGCGAGTTGTAATCATTGGTGGTGGTTATATTGGTTTAGAAACCGCTGCCTCACTTAATAAACTAGGCGGAAAAATTTCCGTACTAGAGCGTGAGAGCCGTTTACTTGCTCGAGTTACATCGCCAGAAATGTCTGCATATTTTGAACAACTGCACTTAAACAACGGCGTTAACATTCAAACTTCTAAAAATGTGCAAGCTATAAAATATTCAAACGACGAGCAAATAGTTTGCTGTGAAGACGGCAGCAACTATCCAGCTGACATTATTCTTATTGGTGTTGGAGTTCGGGTAAACCAAGAGTTAGCTGAGCAGGCTGGTATTGATGTAGATAAAGGTCTTATAAAGGGCATCAAAGTTACAAAAACCTGTCAAACTAACCACGATGACATTTATGCAATAGGAGACTGCGCATACCACCATAATCAATATTACGATCGCTGGCTGCGTTTAGAATCAGTACAAAATGCAGTTGACCAAGGCAAAGTCGCGAGCGCAAACATTTGTGAAAAAGACAACACGTATAATGCTCTACCTTGGTTTTGGTCAGATCAATTTGATGTAAAACTTCAAATGGTTGGTTTAGCGGCTGGTTACGATAATATTGTCATTCGTAAAGAACTGTGTGAAAGACTTAGTAAAGAATTTAGTGAAAAACTCAGTGAGCAAAAGGCAGCACAAGAAAGATTTTCTGTTTGGTATTTTAAAGGTGATCGCTTGCTTGCTATTGACGCGGTAAATCACGCAAAGGCTTATGTGTTAGGCACAAAGCTTTTAAAAACACATTCGACATTAAACAAAGCTCAACTCGCCAATAGCCAAACTGATTTGTCTATTGAAGCTCTTACTCGGTAACTTTAACTATTGTATTCCATGCTGTGCAGCATTCTCTCACCCCATAAGGTTAAATAGGATGGCCTTAGTTGACTTTGGTTAGTTGACTTTGGTTAGTTGGCTTTGGTTAGTTGACTATAGCTTAGTTACGAAAATAGCTAGGTATGAAAATAGCTTAGTTATGACTCTAGCTAAGCTAAAACTAAATAGCGGGCTAGCCCTTTCATTCTGTATGATTTGGATTAAGCCTGCCATTCTCTAACTTTCCTGAGCAAGTGTTGAATTTTCCTAACCAGTGGACCAATAGCATAGAGGCAATTTAGTACATTAATCTGAATAAAAATTGAATTTAGCCACCCTACTTTTAAGAGCGGCCAATAATCCACACATTATCCAAAACATCAATAAACGACTAAAAATGAGATTTTAAATCTTCACTTCAGGCCACAACGCCATTCAGTTATTAGCCATAGGGTTAAAGCAAAACTAGTTTGGATAACCATTCGGATTTTTAGATTGCCAGCGCCAAGTATCTTTCATGATGTCTTCTAATGACTTTGTAGGCTGCCAACCTAATTGAGCTTTCGCTTTGGTTGCATCGGCCCAAAAAGCGGGTAAATCACCATCTCGACGAGGTGAGAATTCATAATCCACCTTTTGCTTTGAATATTTTTCAAAACCATGAACAATTTCAAGTACGGACAAAGGCTCACCTGTACCTAAGTTAAATGCTTCACAGCAACCACTGTGTTGTTTTATTAACCATGTAAGGGCATCTATATGACCATCGGCTAAATCCGTAACGTGAATATAGTCTCGTAAACAAGTGCCATCTTTAGTTGGGTAGTCATCGCCAAATATAGCAAGCTTTTTACGCTTTCCTACCGCAACCTGAGCAACAAATGGCATTAAATTATTCGGTATGCCATTTGGGTCTTCACCAATTTCTCCACTAATATCAGCACCTATTGGATTGAAGTACCTTAAGTTTGCTACTTTAAAATCACTGTTAGCTTTACAATAATCCATTAAAATTTGTTCTACCATGGCTTTGGTTTTACCATAGGGGCTTGAAGGATTACCTATTGGCTGACTTTCTTTATAAGGCGGCTCGTTTGCTTCACCATAAACGGTTGCCGACGAACTAAAGACTAGCTGATTAACATTAAATTTTTTCATCACAAACAACAACATCATCGTACCTTGAACGTTGTTGTAATAATATTCCAGAGGTTTTTGTACTGACTCTCCAACCGCTTTTAGACCTGCAAAATGTATGACTGCATCAATTTTATGTTTAGAAAAAACATACTCCATAGCTTCTTTATCTAGAATATCGGTCTCTATGAAGGTAACCACTTTTCCCGTTAATTTTTCAACCCGTAAAATAGATTCTTTTGAAGAATTAGACAGATTATCAACAACAACGACTTCGTAACCTTTATTAAGCAACGAAAGCAATGTATGGCTACCAATATACCCTGCTCCACCTGTTACTAGTACTTTACTCATAATTTCATCCTTGCATTAATGAGTTGTAACCACTGACACCCCTTGAACAGGCTGACTAATATATATGCTTTCTTTTAACCCTGTCTTAGCTTGATATTTTTCTTCTATGACTTGGGTGACTGAATTCACTTGTTCATCTGGTATTAAAGCGACAATGCAGCCACCAAAGCCACCGCCTGTCATACGTACACCACCTGACTCAGCTAGCACATCACCAATGATATCGACTAAAAAATCAATTTCTGGCGTAGTGATTTCAAACAAGTCACGCATTGATACATGGCTTTGTGCCATTAATTGACTAATTGATTGAATGTCATTTTCGTTAAAGGCTTTCATTGCTTCAAGCGTGCGTTGGTTTTCATATACGATATGCTCTGCCCGTTTTGCCACGGTATCATCCAATTCATGCTTTTTAAGTTCGAACAACGTAATAGGCACGTCTCTTAAATGTGATACGCCAAAGTGATTAGCAGCCACTTCACATTGCTGACGGCGGACATTGTACTCACTGTCGACCAAACCACGTTTCACATTAGAATTAACCATCATTATGGTCATCCCCTTTGGTATAGAGACATCTATCAATTTTAAGCTACGGCAGTCTATACCTAGGGCCATTTGCTCTTTACCACAAGCTGAAATTAGTTGATCCATAATGCCGCATGCACAACCGACAAAATTGTTCTCCGCCGCTTGACTTATCAAGGCATCATCTTGTTTTGAAATACCTAATTGGCAATATTGGTCAAAGGCATATGTTACCCCAACTTCTAAAGCTGCAGAGGAGCTTAAACCTGCACCTTGAGGGACATTGCCAGTAATGGCTAAGTTGCAACCTTTTAATGGATAGTTACGTTTTTGCAATTCGGCTACTACACCACGTACATAGTTTGCCCACTGCTTTCCTTTAACGTGTTCAATCGGCTCACTAAGGGAAAATTCATCCTGTTCACTTTCGTAGTCTAGTGCCACCACACTCACTTTATCATCAGCTCTAGGCGACACGGCTACAAAGGTGGCGTAATCTATCGCACATGGCAATACAAACCCATCATTGTAATCAGTGTGCTCACCAATCAAATTGACCCGGCCAGGCGCTTTAACAATAAATGATTCCGGCTGTGAAAAGTGCTGTTCAAATCCTGATTTAACTTTTTCTACTAGACTCATGGTACTTTCCTACGAGTTGGCATTTTCTTGAATGGTGTAATGAACATCTGATAAAGCACGTAAACGTTCAGCTGCTTGCTCGGCGGTGAGATCCCGCTGCGCCTCGGCCATCATTTCATAACCCACCATGAATTTTTTAATCGTGGCTGAGCGCAATAATGGAGGAAAAAAGTGAGCATGTAATTGCCATTCACTGTGAGCTTGACCATCATAAGGTGCACCATGCCAACCCATAGAATAGGGAAATGAGCATTGGAATAAGTTATCGTATTTAGCGGTAATTCTGTGCAATATTTCAGCTAATGTAGATTTTTGTTGGCTTGATAATTCGGTCATTCTCGTCACAGGGAACTTAGGCAACACTAGTGTTTCAAAAGGCCAAGCCGCCCAAAATGGAACAACGACTAGCCAATCATTATTTTCAACTACCGTTCGACTGCCGTCACTTGATTCACGTTTAGCGTAATCAAGCAACAAACAACTACCATACTCGCTTTGATAGGCGCTGAAGCTATCTTGTTTCTTTTCGACCAATGTAGGTAAATGGTTTTGCGCCCAAATTTGCCCATGGGGATGAGGATTTGAACACCCCATTACAGCGCCCTTATTTTCAAACACTTGTACCCAATGATACTTTTCAGATAGTTGAGCACATTGTGTTTGCCATGTATCGATTACGGCGCTAACTTCTTGATGAGTCAATTCAGGTAATGAACGGGCATGATCTGGTGAGAAACATATGACGCGACTTTCGCCTTGTTCTGCTTTCAAACGAAATAAAGGGTCGGATTGTTCAAAGTCAGGTGTTTGCTCATTTAATGCCGCGAAGTCATTAGTAAACACAAATGTGCCAGAATATTCAGGGTTTACTTCACCATTAACACGGGTATTCCCTTTACATAAATAGCACGACTCGTCATAACTTGGCTTTACACTGACGTCAGCTGACTCTTCTTGTCCTTGCCATGGACGTTTAGCGCGATGTGGGGATACTAATACCCACTCATTAATTAACGGGTTAAACCTGCGGTGCGGGTGTTCAGTTGGATCGAATGTCGTCATATCAATAATCTACATTTAATTGTCAACAAATAATAAAGTGAAAAATAAAAAGCTATTATCTAGCTCCCTAATTTTCGTTAATGCTTTATCTAACAGCGTTCTGGAACCTAGCCACATCTCGTATTATTTGTGCGGCGTAAATTTACAGATGTAGTTTCTTATAGCTTTCATCATATTTATGGCATAGGCCGTAATAAATACCAGATTTTTCGATTTCTATTTCTTCTGGTTGTCGCAATAAAACAATGGCTTCAGGTGCAAACTGCACTGTTATTTATGGTCCATTTGTAGCAAAGCAACTTGCGATTTCGCCTTCAAAGTTTCACACCACTACTTCGCGGTCACTAATTCCGCTTCAATTTCTTCAATGGTTTTGTGTTTAGTTTCCGGCAACAACTTGTATAAAAATGCAAAACCAACAACGCCACTGACAGCATAGAATAAAAAGACATCAGCAGCGCCTAAGTTATTTAATAACCAAGGAAAAAACTGTTGAACCAAATAGCTCACCATCGAACTAATAAAAGCAAAAACTGGAATAGCAACACCACGGACACCAGTTGGAAATATTTCTGAAAATAGTACCCAAAGTATTGGTCCTAAGGAGTAATGAAAAGCAACAATAAATAACATGATACCTGTCATCACAAGCGCAACATTAATGTTAGTCGCGCTTTGCATTAATACGCTTTCAACCGCTCTAAGTTCTGATTCAGATAACTGCGCCTTTAGCGCTGCTTTAAATTCAACATCGGTATCAAATGTTTTACCTGCCAACGCTTCAATACCTGCAACCTGGTGTGTCTTTTGAATTTCAACAATCTCATCAGTGGTAAGTTGATAAGTTGCTTGCTTAAAGCCAATATGACAAATATATAAACTTATACTAGCTAAAATAAGACCGGACATAAGTAGTGGTCGACGGCCTACTTTATCAATTAAGAAAATAGCTAAAATAGTAAAGGCTACGCCGACTACACCTACTACAACAGCATTTAGAAAAGCTGCATCTGTTCCTACGCCAATTTGTTCAAATACAGTTGGTGCATAAAATAATATGGCATTAATACCAGTTGTCTGCTGAACAATAGCGATAGTTAACGCAATAAATACCACTTTACGTAACTTGGTTGAGAACAAGGATTTAAAAGATGCGAAAAATGATTGGCTAGCGGGGTCTATTTCAAGACTTCGTTTAACTTGTGCGACTTCTTTTTCTGGCGATAAGTCATGATCAAATCGGGCAATAATCTCTTTTGCTTCTTCTTCTTTGCCTTTCATGATCAACCAGCGCGGGCTCTTAGGAACAGTAAATAAAAGGCCGAACCAAACAATGGCAGGGATAATTTCAATGCCTAACATCCAGCGCCATGTTTGCGTATCCAACCCCAGAGCTACAACCCAGTCCGCACCAGATTGTGACAACTGCAACATACCGTAGTTAATAAAATAAGCTGCTGAAAAACCAACAACTATACTTACTTGTACAATAGAAACTAGCTTGCCACGAATGTTTGCCGGTGCTATTTCACCTATATACATGGCAGCTACAGATAAAGAAGTAAAAGCCAACCCGCCAATAAACCTAGCAATAACTAAAGTTTCATAATTTGGTGCGAAGGTAGAAGCAATTGCGGAAAATATATAGATAAAGGAAATGCCGATTAGAGTTTTCTTACGACCTAGTTGATTGCAAACGTGACCCGTGAACATTAAAGCAAGTAAAACAGCTAAGCCTGGTGCACTTACCATAGTACCCACTTCCATATCCGATAATGAAAACTCAGCGGAAACATATTTTATCGTGCCAGAAATCAGCGCAGCATCGAGTCCTAATATAAAAGCGCCAAAGGCAACCACCATGGCACAATAATATACGCTGTGCGAATCACTATTCATAAACATCCCCGTTTTTACTTTTCTTTATTGTTGTTGTCTCTATGAGATCTCCCACCTAATTGAAGCGGTAAATCAACTTATGACAACTCTCCCTTAAGTTGCAATCATGTTACCCTATAAATGCGAAATTGTTAACAATTAAATATATACAAGCTTATTTTTATATCTGCAACTTAAACATAAAGCACTAATACCATTTAATTTCAATAAGTTAACGTGTGATTACCTTTAAGGAATTAGAATCGAACAATCATTAAGCCAACAAGATTACCAACCAAACACCTTACCTAAAAGTGGGAATGCTTCTCACGATATGATTATCAGCAATTGGCAAATTAACTTATTAACTTGACTGTACAGGGGAAAGCTATACATCAGCCATTACCATGTAAAAACTGTCATGCACTCGCAGTTAATAGCCAAGATAACATCATGATGTTTAACGACTACCCTATTAATCCTGTCGTAATTTACAATAAGGATGGCGATTAATTGATAACTGGGGGACTATTTTTCCTAGCGCTTACTCGGTGAAAGTTGCCAACAAAAACGATGAAGGTTTCCTTTATATTTTAGCTAGTGGTTTAATAGTCTATCGCTATTGGAATAGATAACTATTGGGGCTTGCGATCCACTATTTAATAAAGTCAATTCACAAGCTGATTTCATTGCCAAAACAAGGTTAGATATCAAGCTTATATTTAACTTGGGAGATCATTTGATATGGCATCTAAATGCCTAAGCTTGCTTAAGTTGGTTTAAATGATCGACCAATACAAAACATAATTCTATGTACTGAACAGCTTCTACTTTGCCAACTTCATACCCTTTTGCATGGGCAACTTTATTTCGAAGAACACGTAGTTCGCTGAATAATTTTGCTTTTTTGGTATCAATGATTTGTTCAGTGACTAGCGTCTCTTCAATGTCTTTATAGCGTGTATTAGAATCTAAAATGACATTCGGTAGTTTGGTGCTGATAAGGTTTTCTGCGGCTTTATCTACTTCACTCCAAGCTTGTAAAATTGACGAGCTAGGTAAATTGTCGACTGATGCGATTAAAACAGATTTCTTGTCAATTTCCAGTTCAGGAAATGCTCCTTCGGCTTTTTTAGATACCGCTTTTAAATCTTGGCCAAATTCCACTTCAAAATCTTTGAATTTAAACTTTTTGGCTAATGGAATTAACGCTGACAATGGCTTTTGAAGTGTGACGACACTAAAAATAAAAACTAGCGGCCAAGCGAGCTTATCTAATAACTCAATAAAAAATTGCATTCCATTCATTTACTGACAAATCCTTTGTTCAAAGTATCTAAATTAAGTTGTTACATTTTTTGTCTTTCTTCTACACACTCGTATGAACCCATTTCAAACTCACGACACACCCATGGTCGATTCTCATAAATCGTACACATTAGGGTTTCTCTATCAACAGCAATACACCAACCATCGTCTAGGCGTTTCATCACTTCACCGCCCCATTGATCTTCACCGATATACTCTATGGGTACGCCCGTCTCTGAGATTAAAATCACTTCTAATTTACAACAACACGCTTTACAACCAGTACAGGTTATATTGGGATCGATATCTGTACTATCTATACTTAAAATTTCAGTGATTTCTATTTTCATATCAGCCGTTGCTGTAGCGTATAGCTGTATTTTAAACAAATAAGCTAAGTGTGTTATCTAGGGCAGATGATACCTTAGCCCCGTACTTATACATAACTTAATGACTGAATAGCGTGAAATTTGCAGAATTAATTAACCAATAAATTAATAAGTCAGTGACTTAACCTCATCTATTGTTAAATATCGCCATGTTCCAGTAGGAATATCTACCGTTAAGTTTCCAATCTTTTCGCGGTGTAACTGTTTTACTTTATTCCCTACAGTAAAGAACATTCTTTTGACTTGGTGGTAGCGTCCTTCAGAAATAGTCAATAAAACTTGATGTGCAGCAGGTTCATGGCTTGGATCTGTTTCAATGTGTTCAAGCTTAGCGGGTAACGTGGGGTTAGATTCCCCCTGTAACAGCAAGCCTTCAGCAAATCTTTCAGCTACGCCTAGTATTAAGGCTTTTGCTAATGTGACTCGATATGTTTTCTCACATTGCATTTCTGGTCTCATGATATTAAAAGACCAGCGCCCATCATCAGTGATAAGCACTAAACCTGTTGTGTCGGCGTCTAATCGGCCAGCAATATGAAGCTCATCCTTATTCTCAATTTCAAGATAATGTAAAATCGAAGGATAATCTCCATCTACATTTGAGCATATTGTATCTACCGGCTTATTAAACATTAAATACCTAAAAGGCCTTGGGACTAACTGCTTACCTTGATATTCAATATAATTATTTTCATGCACTTGGTAACGAACATCTGTTATGACTTGTTGATTAACAGTGACTTCACCAGATTCAATACAAGTGGTTACTTGTTGCTTCGTTAATCGAGTGCTGCGCATTACAAATTTGTCTAATCTCATTTATTTATCTAATCACTTATATTGACGAGTATTTTACACTTAACACCCAAACAAAAAACGGCCCTGAAGCCGTTTTAATACTGAAATGATTTACTGATTAGCAGATAAAGTTAGAACCAAACTTCTTCTATGGCATCAGCAATAACCGGCGCAAAGTTACCTAAGATATTACTGTGACCACCGGTGTAAATAGCAAAGCTATTATCAATAGGTTCTAACGATTCATCTAAGGTTAACATATAGGTTAATGATGGAAACAGAACCGTCGTAATGTCATCCATTACTTCAGCACCAGCAACTAATGTATAGTCGTCATTTGATAATTCAGAATATGTGGTTTCATATAACTCTTCAGCTGAGACTTCTTCAATCTCACTTACATTAGTCAATAAAACAGGATTATCACTATCACTTGCTAATGAAAGTGATGTGGTTTCGTAACCTTCAGGCTCAGACCATGTATAGCTATAACCATCGCTTTGAATATATTGGCGAGTATTCTCAAAATACACTTTTGATGCAGAGTCATCGGTCGCTAAATGAAATACAACACGGCTATTATTATAGCTACGGGCATTATCTTTATTGATAACCGCTTGTTCCATTGAATATTCAATTTTCACTTCTCGGACGTCGTTGTCATTGACTGTATTAATGCAATGGGTGTCGATTTTTTTAGTGGCCACACATAAACGATTAATGACCGCATCAGACAAGCCTAATTGGCGTGCCTGATCTTTAAAACCCGAATCTATCTTAGCGTCAGGAACAATGGGTTTAGGGTGAATAATATCATCGAGTAAATCACAGCCACTAACACTGACACATAACACACCAAAAACGATCAATTGTTTCATTTAGATTCTCATTAGATAGCACACTTATAAATGTTATTGTGTCAAAAAATAATTAAAATCAGTAGCTTTAATTTTATGGTTTAGCAAAAAGTGGGGAGATTACAGATATGCTAACGAAAAATTTAAACAGAATGTACCTATTTTTACAGATTATTTACCCTAAATAGCAACTAGGTAATATGTCCTGCTACCTTTTCATACAGAGGATCTAATCTCTCATAATAAGATGTTTTGTTGTATTTACAGTTTAAGACTAATCTATAAACAGAATGATGATTAACAAGGATAAGTTACATGACCTTTAATCCCCTTAAAATAACTACACTTTCATCAATATCTTTATTAGCTATGGTAAGTGTTAATTTATCTGCAGCTTCTTTAAGTGGTCTGAGTCAATACAAGGGCTCAGGAAGTATTACCCAAGGCTTAGCTAAAACAATTGAACCGAATATTTTTGACTGTAAAAGCGGACGCAGTCGCATGGCTGGTATTGGTGAAATTTCCGATTCAAAAGGTAAAGTATGGACTGTGCCTGCCTCAAACCACTTTACTACAGCTCCAAAAGCAATCGATTTATATGAGCAATGTGCAGGCATCACTCACAGCAGTATTGCTGATGTCAATCAAGCTGATGTGCCACTCGTTGTTGTTGACCCTGATGGGGAGGAAATTACTGGCTATATTTTTGCTGACAATTATTTTGAGCTATATATCAACGGCAAAATGATCGCAGTTGATACCGTTCCTTTTACGCCATTTAATTCAAGTCTGGTTAAATTTAAAGTCCGTACACCCTATACGATTGCAATTAAAGTCATTGATTGGGAAGAAAATCTGGGATTGGGAACAGAAAAGAATCGAGGTAAAGCTTATCACCCTGGTGATGGCGGTTTTATAGCAAGTTTTAGTGACGACACTGTCACTAATGAAGATTGGCAAGCGCAAACTTTTTATACCTCGCCTATTTATGATTTGACTTGTTTAACAGAATCTAAAGGTAAACGTATGTCCAATACATGCAGTACACTAGGGACTGATGAAGGACAAGATGCTTTTGCTGTTCATTGGCAGACACCGAATAACTGGATGACTAAAGAGTTTGATTCAAGTTTGTGGCCACAAGCAACTCTATACACAGAAGATGAAATTGGTGTAAAAAATAAAAAAGCGTATATGAACTTTATTGATAAATTTAGCGGTGCTGGCGCCAGTTTTATTTGGTCAACGAATGTAGTACTCGATAACGAAGTATTATTAAGATACACAGTAAAATAATACGCTTAGGTTATTTTAATCATACCCACAAGGAGTGAGATGATGCTCCTTGTGGTATCGTTAATTTATTCATCAGGCACATTCCAACGTTGAGTTTCAAGCCACTATCTCAGATAGGTTCTATTGTAAAAAAGCGACTATATCCTTAACACTTTAGTGTTTCGAATCTGTGATAATTTCATACTATCTGTTCAGCTACCTAGGTCATGCACCGATCAATTTTCTCGAGCTATTTGAGAATATTTTTTGAAATATGAGTGTAAGTAAGACACTTGCCAAAATAGAGCCAACTAAACTAGCGAGTCCATATAAACCTATTTCGAATGTATTTCTGTCAGTTATTAGCCAGTTTTGAGCTACATAAATAATCCAGCCCATAAAAAATACATGTAAAAAATAAACTGAAAACGCCATGTCACCTAACACAGTCACCAACGATAAAAATGAAATTTGCTTTGGCGTCTTTGCAGACTCAGGTTTAACTGTTGTTAAATACAACCCAACTAACACAACACCTGTAATAATCAACTTTTGCAAATAGATTAATGACTGCCTAACAGAAAACCAACCAGTATCGTAAAAGTCGAAAAAATAACTAGCGACAATCGCTGCACTCAACACCACTAATAACAATAATAAGCTTTTAATGTGTAGATTAATAAAATCTAAAACTCGCTTGAAATGACAGCCGAAGAATAAGCCTGTTGCGTAGGCTCCAGCAAAATAAAAAAACGTTTGTAACTTAATAAAGTCAGGAAATGGACTACGTGAAATGACCAAAGGGATCAGTATCACGGTCAATGTAAGCCATTTATATTGAGGATTGCTAACCAATTGCCATAACAATGGCGTTAAAAGATATAGCACCATTAACACGGGGATATACCACAAATGAATTGACGCTTTTCCTAACAACAAACTGATGAAAAATTCATTTTGAGGCATTTCGCTTTGCCACCCCCCATAAAACGAAAAGTAAAATAACGATACTGCAATATAGGGTAAAATTACATGTAATAACTTTTTTTCATAAAACTGTTTCCAGGAGCGTTTTGCTAATACCATGCTAAATAGCATTCCGGAGATAAGTGCAAAATAAAGCGTTGAGCCATGAAACAACATTTCAGTTATCGAAAAAAGAACCTTAAGTCCTATCGAGTCTAACGACCCTGTCCAAAAAATCATAAATGACCAAGCATGTGCGCCAACAATTGCAATAATGGCTAAACCTCTAAACAAATGTAGAGGCAGATTAAAGCTTGTTTTAGTTTGGCTGTGTTTATTAAGTGCTAGTTGGTTGAATATTCTGTATAGCTTTGGCATGTTTTTATCTTAATTAGCAATCCCTTAACTTACTAAGCTAGCGACTGTACTAATAATATTCAATTACATACGATTGCAGGTAATTTCTTTTATACCCCTATTTATTTTTTATCAGTGAGCTAACAACATTATTCCGTTCATCAGGGCTTCTGTTTTAAGGATTCAGGGATGATCAGCTAATGCGACTTGAGGGGTAATATGGTGGAAATTAATGCTGGTAAAACACTAGTATGAAATTTTATTATGTTGCCTAGTTATTATTAATTTCAGCTATTTTTCTCAAATACCTTAAAGGCTCAATGATAAACTTCCACAATGAGACAATGTATCTCAGCCGAATTTGAACACTGTCACCCTTAACACTGTCATCTTTATTACTGCCATCTTGAATACTGCCATATTGAATACTGTCACTCATCTGATTTAATTGTACTTTTAACTAATTCTGCGACATTTAGTTAGGTTAAATTTACCAAGACACACTTGTCACAAGCTATTAACATAGGTAGCATCGAGCCATAAAAATATTCAATTATGCACAATAGGATTTCCCAACATGGAAAGTGGTATCCCGCCAAATTCTCAAGTAAATGATCAAGTAATCAACCAAACAGAGACTGAGCAAAGGTTAGCTACCAGAGAACAGCAAATTGACAACCTCATCGTTCAACAATTGGCTAAAAAACCTTGGTATCAGAATCCTGAAATGATTGTTGCTTTCTCAGCATTAATTATCGGCATAGTGACGACATTCACTTCAATTTATTCAGCTTCTGTCGATCGTGCGTATGCCCGCGCTTCAGTTTGGCCCAGTGTTGAAATAGCTAGAGGCTATGGTTACGATTCATTTAGATATATTGTTTCTAACAATGGTACAGGACCAGCGGTCATCAAGTACGCTAAGGTAACACACGATAAAAAATATCTATCCCAATGGAGAGATATCAATGTATTCGAAGAGGTTACGCAATCTCACATAGGAAAAACGGTGTTATCTGCGCAAAAGACGATCACGCCAGTGCTTTACAAAGGTAATAAAGTTGATGATATTTTAAAAGCGGATAATTTAATTTCAATAGAGCTTTGCTACTGCTCTATTTACGACGAATGCTGGATTGTGAATCGTGATAATAATCCCATGCCAATTGAGCAATGTGTGATTGATGATAAGTACAAGTTTTTACAATAATGAACTCAACTCATTCATCTGAGTAAATAAAAACTCATCGAATTAAATTTAACATAAAAATTGATAATAACTTATTTTCAGATTCAATGACGCTAAGTTATTTCTCTAAACCACTCATTACTCCACGGAAGGTGTAAATTGAAAAAGTTATTCGTTTTAATCGTTCTTTATGCGTTATATCAGAATTGGGATGCCATAACCAATAACACGAACAAGCCCACTTTTGCAGCCGACAATGTCGTGGTGATGTACTCAACGGACTGGTGCGGTTACTGCAAGAATGCACGTCAGTTCTTTAATGACAATAACATCGCGTTTGCTGATTATGATATTGAAAAGTCTTATGATGCTAATGAGCGTTATGAAGCATTAGGTGGGCAAGCGATTCCCCTCTTACAAGTCAATGGCGTGATTATCCGTGGGTTTCAACCTCGTAAGATTGTTGCTTCATTGCATTAAGCCTTGCTAGATGCTTGTACTTGCAATAACGCTATGATTTCATCCGTTACTTGAATCATATTCTTCTGAATATTTTCGGATAGTAATTTTAGGTTATTAAAATCTGGTTTATTGATTATTACAGCCTCAATAATTGAATATTGAGGCATTTCACTGTTCTTTTTATTCCACTTTGTTGATTTTAACCAGTTCCAGTATTCTTTTTGAACTGGAATAGTATTTCCTAAAAGCCAAACCTCGAATCTCATTTCTAAGTGATTTAACACAAGAGCAAATTTTAAATTTTTACGCTTTAAAAAATCATTGGTGTAATAAAAATATGTGAAATCCATGTAGCCATGGCGAATTTTTGTAAAAGAGTATTGGTGTTCTAAATCTTTTACTAGTTCCGTTCTGGTGTTCATTACAAATTTCACCAACTCGTTATACGCAACTAATATATCGCCTTTGCGCAGCTCTTTATGATAAAGAGTCACAATGTCATTCAAGTTTTTCATTATAACCTTCCCACTTACACCTGCACTGATACCTAGCCTCATTATATTTCAATTCGGTCACCATGACTCGGTGGCGTCGAAGTGACTGTAAAGACTAAATCAAGATCGTGTTGGTTGCTCAATTGATGTCTTGAACCTGCAGGAATATGTATCCCCTCATTTGGGGATAACCTAAAAGTTTCCCCCTCAAGTTCCATGGTTGCAATACCGGATAATATAAAAAAGAATTGCTCAGCTTTAACATGGAAATGGCGAGACTCGGCACAACCCGCAGGAACTCTTTCCTGGACTACACTTAAGCTATCTGATTTTACAAGGTGCCAACCATCACATTGATTGCCCCAAGTATAATGTTCAGCTGATTGATGACTAATGACGGTCAAGCGTGCTCCTTAAAATAAAACGCTACGTTAAACGAAGCAATAATCGAAAAATTATTATGAAATAAATTATGAGACAAAATAACAGTCACAGTAGATTTTTAGATTAATGACCTTGTTAATTCACAATTACACCAATACTAATGAAAAACAACTTAACCACATGAGTTGAATACCATAAGACATACGTTGATGAATGCCAGGGTTACTTTGAGATTTTACGGCTTTTGCCATAGCGAATAGATAATAAATAGCAGCGATAACAGAAACAACTGAAAAAATACGGAAATATAGAGGGATCATTATTGTTGTTGGACTTATAGCAACTAAGACTGGTGCTACAACTAACGAAAGTAACATAATGAAACCGGCCCAAGAATGTACCTTACAATTAAAAGTTGGATTCTTAGTAAATGGATCAGCGTCCATAGGAAAGTAACCTGCAATCCAAGTACCAATGCCATGAACTATTACCAACCCACCAGCCACATTAACTAAGATTGATACATTTGAGAGTTGCGCCAGGTACCAACCGAAAAAGCAAAATAGAAAACCAAGAGGATAATTGTTGATTATGGGAGACAATTTTTCTGTTGGGCTACCAGTTGCCCCTAATTCACTGCAAAATTGTTTAGAATGATTGTAACCATCGTAAAATCTGCTTACTACGTATACACCCATGAAAATCCAAACTGTTGCAAGTAACCCTGAATAGATCGCAATACTTTCAAACACCACTAAAACCCTTTTTGTAAACTAACGCGCGTTAAGAGCACGAAATAAAGTAAACTAAACACCTAAAGATTCTAAAAAAATCAGATACTTACCTGTTGATTGACAGTTTATTAGCTGATATTTGTGTAACACCTTGTTCTGCGCACCATTCTTGTAGTGCTTCCTCAGTACGTTTTGATTCATATTTATACCATTCTTCAATTTTATCAGCGCTCTCTAGTAACGTTTTGAACTTTGCATAAGCACCTTTACGATTAAAGATTGAACGTACATTTTCATATTCTGTAGGTAAGTGTTCTAGCGTAAAATCGAAAGCGAGATTATTACCAAGGTTTAATTCTGTTTTATGAGGGATTGCCAAGTATTTTTCATCATTAATATCGGCTGGTAATTCTTCTTCATTATCACCAAACTCAGAATAAAAATATGTTTTACCTGATTCTTTACAAATGTAGCCCTCATGATCAAAAGGAGCACCAAAATTGACGAGTTCAAATAGATCTAAAACGTCGCTAAATTTTATATTCATGCTGACCTCTGATGTGTAATTTAGTAGCTAACACCCTGTTAATTTGTAAAAAATGTTTGCAAAAAATAGCAACCAAGAAGAAAACAAACTGTGATTTATCAATTAGAATCAGTTGTTAACTTATTATGTTTTTCACGTTAGAGTAACTTCTAAGTTCCTGCTCATAAGTCACAACAGTCCATCCCATCTTTCTAGATTATCTGCTTATGTTATTCAAATGACGCTCTACTTCTTTGCAAGCTATCTGCACCAAGTGCTATTTCTTTTAGTTCAAAGGTTAGAGTACGAATTGGAAATTTCCGAACGTTTGCCAGAATAATTACAGTAAGTTGGTCATCTGTATAACGATGTAAATTTGATGAAAAGCCATCCATTGAACCACCGTGACGGGTTAATTTACCAAGTATATTATGCTTGCTACTTCGTTGATATTCTCTGATTCTAAAACCATAACCGTAATAACCAAAAGCTTTACTCTCCCCATTGAATATCAAGTCGAGACTTTGTTGTGATAAAAAGCTTGTCGTATAGAGAGCTTGCTCCCACTTTAATAAGTCTTCTACGGTTGAGTAAATATCACCTGAACCGAGGGCATAGGAAACAATATTTTCATCTCTATTGATACCAAACACACTTTTTCGATAACCATTAGCACGGTTTTTGGGTGGATTAGCAATACGTTCAACACCAGATTGCTGCATATTTAATGGCGCAAAAACTAGAGCTTGCATTGCCTCTGCGTAGTTTTTTCCCGTAATATTTTCAATGATGATTGCAGCAAGGTGATAATTTAGGTTTCCGTATTCGTATTGTGTTCCAGCTTCGAATGATTGTTCTGATGTGTTGATAATATTGAGGATTTCACTAGACGTGATATCTTTTTCTTCAAAGCTTGCAAGGTGCTCTAAGTGGCGAGTAAATCCAGATTGATGTTTCAGTAAGTGGTGCAAGCTAACACCGCTCGCCAGTTTACTATCAAGTTTTGGAATATATGTGGTAATAGGAACATGTAAATCAAGTTTGTTTTGTTCTACCAAACGCATTACAGCAACTGCGGTTAATGATTTAGTCATTGAGCCAATAAGAAACTGATGGCGCGTTGTATTTGGCATTTCTTTTTCGATATCTGCATAGCCGTATGCTTTCTTAAATAGGATTTTACCTTGTTTAGCTACAAGAACAGCACCTTGAAAATTATCCTCTTCAACATAATACTCAATACGCTGATTTAGTTTATCGCTAACTGTCATGAGTGTTTTTCCGTAAGCCAAAGATTGTAAAAAGAGCATTAATACAATACTAATAACAACTGATTTAATCATAGTACTTCCTTTTGAGCTGGTTATGTTTTGCTGCTTACGATACGACAAGTAATCTTGCATCACTGCAAGGAATTTAAGATGTAGCTAATTCAATTAATATGATTTATTCACAAATATATACTTATAAATAAGGCTGGTTAAAACCTTATGCCACATGAAGATGCTAAAAATAGTTGGTTCCAAAGTTCAGAGGGATGAAGCCTAATCCACTGTTTTTAAGCTGTTTTAATAACTTTCTGCATTACATTTACAAAAGGGCTTCTCTATAACTGCTATCGAAGTTAGCAAGCAACTTACTTAGGTATTTTAAATTTATTTTATTTGGTTTAAATCCAGAGTTTATCTGAATATTATCGATATGCTTTTTTAAGCTCTGTTCATCTTTTGACCAAAAAGCTATATTCCCCAACACAAAGTCATTCCAATGCATTGGAAACTTAGATAAGTCTTCGTTGTCGATTAAAACGCTTTTTGCGTGTGTGATTGCTTGTTCATAATTTCCAGCAAAGCCCTCCATTTGAGCAAGGTGCCAGATTAAAGCATTCTCTTTTGAATTATTATGTTTGATGAAGGCTTTAATTAAACTTGCTGCTTCAGCATAACAACCTGACGCTTCTAACAACCTAAAACCTGAATCATTTGTTTGATCAAATTTCTGATAAGTTAAATTCAAATCTGCTTCGAGTCTATCAGCAAGTTCAGATTTACAATCAGCGAGAACTGAATTAGAAAAAGTAAGTAATAGAATTGCTAGTGAAACGCCAATCTTCATTGTGATACTCCTTTTAAACAACTTGGTCTGTGTTTGATTGCTGTTAAACCTCGTTTGAGATAATTTTTACTTTTTCTTTTTTTACTTTATGTGACAAACGAAGACCATAGATAATTGAAGCTATGCCAAGCAGTGATATTATTAGTGCTTGTTGAGATCCTGCAAAGAATGACCATACTCCTGGAATTAAAATAATTACACCAATGGCATAGAAAATAGTTGGTCCTATTAAGCGTTTAGACTTTTTAGAATGCCCCTTATATAAGGCATCTTTTCCAAAGCTTATAAAAGAGCTTCCAAATAGTATTAACACGACCATCGCACCAATAACAAAACTATCATCTTCTTTCCACATCATTCCTTCCAACAGTCTGCCAATAACAAGCCAGAAAGCACTGACGACAGAACCAGTACCAATAATAAAAAATGGTATAGCTATTATTACCCTTGAAGTTTTTAACTTATTCATTTAATCCCCGTTATAAAACAGAACTAATAACTCTTCACATATGGAGCAGATGCTTGCTAGTTACTATTTTTTGTTTAATTTCCCCAAAAAATATTTTAGCTACCAGTTTTCACTGTATTTTTTATTAGCTTCAAATGCTTCCATTTCTAACGGTGCTTTATCGTATTCGTATTTCGACATATCGGAAAAATGCTGGCTTACTACTATATCCAAGCTGGCTCTTTCTATTTGTAGTACATGAACCAATTCATGAGCTAGTCTCGTCCTATTTAACTCAAAGTCTTTACGAGCGTATATTGAATAACCGAAGACTTGAGCATTGTTTATTATTCCTTCACCAACAATCCCAACCCCTTCACCAAAAACCTTTAATGCGAAGTTTTCATAAGGGAAAGGTACTTCATTAACATAAACAATTCTTACTTTTTCTGGATGTACGATTCCAATTTCAGCTGCGAGCAACAACTCTTTTTTATCTAATGAGACGCCTATTTCCTGCCCTTTTCGATCTACCTCATATGCCCAGTCTATATACTGAGGCAACAATACACTGGTTATAATTTTTTCATAAGAAAGGACAATAACAATGGCTACAGTTATAAACATTAAAGTTATGATTTTAAGTATTTTCATTTTATTAAACATTCTTTCTCTTATTTGATATTGATCTTCCGCTTTCCTATATGTAACTTGCATTATAATTCCCTTATATTCAATTATTTAAAACTAATACATGCGGAACTTAAATTAGCATGCCGACTAACAGGCTTATTAGCATAATTCCGAAAAACATCCTTAGCTATTCAACGCAATATATATCGCTAATATGCCTAAATCATCAATATTTTTAGTAAGTTATCAGCTTAGTAACCTTGAAACAATTATCCTTTTGGGTAGATAAAACAGAAAATAAATTTTAACGAGAATCTTTATTCTCGATAAAAAATCCGCAGAGTTTTTAAATTACGCTACATATCAATACGTTAAGTTCTCATAATCTAAAATCGAGAATTTTATTGATTACATAACGAGAAATAAAATGGCGCAAATTTAAAGAAATAAATGATACCTGCGTGAATACACAGGCATTAAAGCTAATGAGAGATTGAGTGTGTTAATGAATATTTTGTGCTGCTTCTCTTTTAGTACATTATTTTACAATGGCGAGTTAGGTAAAGCTGTTTACATGATGGAGACAGACAAATTTAATACTCCGTCTGTTCCATGTTGTAGAAGTAAGTGACTGTGACTACCCTTGCCTATATCGACATAATCACGTATTCAAGCCTGTTAAACTTAAGCCTCTGCTATATGAAAACAATATAGGTTGTTGTTAGTTATTATTTATTAGTTATTAGAATTTTTTAAAGCTGTCTTTAAGATTGCTACAAGAGCTTTTATAAAGAGCAAATTACAAGCGTCATTGACAGTGTAATTAGTTTAATTGACTTAAGCCTTCATAGCTTGATTCATATCTTACTGCTCTGAACACTTCTGAACCTACGTTATATTCCCACGTAATATTGAAGTTGTTGTCGTACTCAAATAAACGGCCTTCTGTCCCTTCACAAACGAGCGTATTACCATTGGTTAATCTTTGTGCACCTGAAATTCGCGATGCATAAAACTCACCAGTCACACCATCGCTATAACTGCTGAGCATTTCACCTTCAGTACAATCATTTTCTGCTGAACAAAACTCATCGACTGATGAATAATCGCCTTCGGGTCTGTTAGTCCCATTATTGAAGACTAAGATATTGCCTGCCCCAGTAAGCCCTTCATCAATCCATTGTGCGTCATGCTGTACAAACAATGTTTGTTCACCTGTACTCTCATATGCCGCAGGATTACCGATACGTGAAACGATTCCTTGAGTTGAATCTTGATGGTTTATAATCCAGAACTCATTAAAGTTATGCACGCTTAACAAAATCTGATCTGTATCCACGTTGTAATCTACCGAATTAATATGGGTCCAGTCTGAAGCGCCGGCACCATTAAAGTAATTAAGGTTAATTTTGTCACTGTGCGCCGCTATGTCTGAAACAAAAGAATCGCTAATTTCTTCATCAACATTTTGCACGATATGATCCCAAACACTCCAACGCCAGACTGTATCTCCATCAATACAAGGATTACTGCTACTAGCACGGCAGATTTCATATACCGCACCAGCCCATAGTGAATCATCAGCGACTTGTGTTCGCCCTAGTGCTAGGGCTTCCTCTGCAGTTTTTGCTTCCCAAACTATGGCAAGGATATTGCCATTGGGTAACACTTCTACATCGTGATGACTTAAATATTGATCAGTTGACAGACTAGTACTCCATACTGGATTACTGTCCCAATCCAGTATTTCGATAATCCCACCTGTACCGCCCGCCATGTCAGCAAAAACAGGATCGATATTATCGCTAGTACCAGTGCGTAATAACGTGCCATCTTCTAAAAGGTAGACTGATAATCCAGGGCGGTAATCACTTTGCCAACTATGAACAGTTTCACCAAGTTCATTTATAAGGTAAGTTTCGGTAGATTTTAACGGTGAGAATAAAGTGAACTGCTGGGTATCAGTGCTATTGGATTCGATATCTCGAACACAACGGACTTTATTATTACTCCGTAAGATATCACCCTGAGGCCCTTTATAATAAAACACCCCGTCTGTTCCTTGTGCTGATGTTGCGCCAGGTTCACTAGCAACATCAAGTTTATCGTTACTTCGTTGTGAGCCTGCGCCATGAACATCTAAAATCGTACTTTGCATGTAACCTAAAGCTCGACCAAATGACACGTAGACTGCATTACTGCCGTCACCGTCGTTATCAACGTGTGTCGTTGACGCCCAGTAGTAGCCCCAATCAATAACACCTTCTTCATTCACAAACGAGGTACTATTAAATATGCTGTTTATAGCTGCCTGGTTGTGGGTATCTGGCGAAACAGTGTAATCAACAATACTTTGTAGTTCTTTTGCATTAGGCAGACGCCAATCCGTTTGGCTTGCCGTTGTAGCTGTTTGGCACTGTTGTACTGCATCATCCCAATTGTTCGAGTCAGTGTCGTTTTGCTGCCACATTAAGCCTGTTGCATTATCACTCACTGTTTTATTGTTATTATCAACAAATTGATTAACGCCATAGTCTGTATTACCAGCAACACAGCGAACATAATATTCTTTTGTATCAGTTGGGTAGCCTTTAATTCTTCCGTCAACATAGTTAACACCAAACATGGTTGGGTCGCCAAACATCGTGTTGCTGACATAAAGTGTGGTTGATGCATATTGACCATCAATGATGCGATCATTCTCGGAATTTAAATCCCCAAATGCCCAATCAAAAACAGGATCGATAAAAGGGACAAGCGTTGATGTATCTGTACCTTGATAGTTACTCGCATCTTTACCACTGAATAGAATAAGTGAATATGCTTCTTTTACGCTGGGCAAACGCCAGTCTTCTCGATCTGCAAAATCGAGTGCTTCGCAATATTCAACGGCTTCATTTTGATATAATTTGTCATCGTAATTTACCAGGCCGTCTGCATTAATATCGGTGCTTTGTAACCAAATTAAGCCCGTCACATTATCGGTAACGGTTGTGCCATCATTACTGAGTGTATAACTCGGTTGATTTCCCGAAATATCAGCATCGTAGCCGCTGCCTTCACATGTTTCAGCTTGGCCTGTTGATGAGTCATAACAAATGTTTTGATTGGTATCTACTATGGTATAAGTGTTGTCTGCACTGGTGGATGAACTGCTTATAATGACCGTAGCAGCCTCACTATTGTCAGTGCCATCGTTAACTGTAAGTGAAATAACATAATCACCATCGGTATCCGCTATAAAATTGGGTGTTGAACTCGACGCATCAGATAAACTTACGATGCCGCTAGGGGCAGAAGTGATGATCCAGTTGTAGGTTAACGTGTCACCATCTGGATCTGAACTCGCACTAGCATCAAGGGTAACCAACTCACCAGTCGTTACCATTTGATCATCGCCAGGGTTCGCAATAGGAATCGTGTTATTCGGTAGTTCTACAGCGGCAGAATCAGAATCTCCTGATCCACAGCCAATAAGAGAGAATGAAAAAAATATCATCACAAGTGACAGATTTATTTCTCTAACTTTACTATGCATCTTTATACTTATTATCTGAGTTATTGTAATTAAATTATACACATACGCATGTAAACAATAATGAGTAACATGTAAAGCTAAGTAAATTATACTGTTAACATGTCAACCGCATAAATTGTAGTTCTGCTAACCCTAATGTATCGCTAACCTAGTGGTACAAACATCCAGTTATAATCGATAGATAAAATACTCATGTAACGTATTTAAAGTTAAGTAAAGTTTATTTTTGTTGGTTTTATTATTGCTATTTTAATTAGAGATAAGGCATTAATCACGACTCGATTAAACCTGAGTAAAAACATAACTACCATTAAGTTGTTATGCATAATGTTTACTAGATAGGTTTTTATTAGATGGTTTTTAAAAATAGGTATTTTATGAAAAAGCGAATTCTTGGAGTTTCAGTGTTTATTTCATTGCTAGCAGCTTCTGCATATGCAACAGATTTAGCTAATTCATCATTTAATATAACAGGTTACCCAATTGTCGATACAGGGCAAAGAATATCCTACAACAATAATGCCGCAATGCCATTACCTGACAAGGCCAATAGCTTTTATGGCCAGGATGCAAACTATCGCTCTAATCCTCCATCATATACAGACAATAATAATGGCACGATTACAGATAATGTAACCGGCTTAATGTGGCAACAACAAATGGGTGAAAAACTTACCTATGAGCAGGCATTACAAAAAATATCCAGTTTAAAATTGGCTGGATATGGTGACTGGCGGATCCCTACGATTAAAGAGCTCTACTCGCTTATTCAATTTTCAGGCAGCGTTAAAGGGCAAAAAGCCCTTACCCCTTTCATCGACACCCACTTTTTTAGTCAACCCATTGGTAATACCCAAGCTGGTGAACGAGAAATTGATGCTCAAACATGGTCTAGTACTGAATATGTTGGCAAAACAATGAAAAATGATCAGACGATTTTTGGCGTAAACTTTGTTGATGGCCGAATTAAAGGTTATCCAAAATATAATCCTCGCACAAAATCTGCGAATAAAATGTACTTCAGATTCGTCAGAGGCAATGAAGCTTATGGTAAAAATAATTTCATTGACAATAATGATGGCACCATTACAGATTTAGCCACAGGCTTAATCTGGCAACAAGATGACAGCAAGCAAGATCTGAATTGGCAAGAAGCATTGCAGTATTCAGAAAACCTCACATTAGCAGGCCATAGCGATTGGCGCTTACCCAATGCAAAAGAATTGCAAAGTATTTTGGATTATAGTCGTTCACCCGAAACCAGCCACTCAGCTGCTATTGACCCTATTTTCTCAACAACAGCAATAACAAATGAAGCTGGCGATAAAGATTACCCTTATTATTGGAGCTCAACCACTCATCTTGATGGGCCAGTGCCTGCATCTGGCGCTGTTTATGTTGCTTTCGGTAAAGCTTTGGGCGTAATGCGCGGTAATACAATGGATGTTCACGGTGCGGGTTCTCAGCGCAGTGATCCTAAAACGGGTAGACCCATGTCCCGTGGGCCACAAGGCGATTACATTCGAGTTGATAACTATGTGCGTAGCGTAAGGGCTGGTAATATTGAGCTTGCCACTGAAGCAAGTCACCAATACCAAGCTGAACAAGTGTATCAATATTCAAATAGCTCTTCGGCGATAGTTGATACTACAAATACAAGCATGAGTACGAGTTCAGACAACAAAACTCATAAAATGACCCATAACAAAAACAGTTCTCCACATAATAAATTCATTAATCGATTTGATAAAAATGGCGACGGAAAAGTATCGGCTTCAGAGTTTCAAGCAAGTACAAAACGATTTAATCATTTTGATGAAAATAAAGATGGTTATATCACGGCTAATGAAGCCCCGATAGGACCACCTAAAAATTCAAAATAGAACATAATGTTGCAGTATATATTCTAAGCTTTTGTAAAATAGAGAGTATAACTGTTTACTAACACGAGATATTCACGAGGCTTTACATTTAAATGCCCGGTCATCATTATGTGCTTATTATTTGCACATAACGATGATTTATTGTTCTGTATATTTCAACTATCTATTTATAAGCGGCTATTTTTAAGTGATTGCTTCCAAATGCCTGTTTCTAAATGCCTGTTTCGGCAAGCCTATATTATGATTTGTTTCTATTGATGGATAGCGTTACAGATTAGCATAATGCACGCATTGGTTTTGAACTGCGGTTTGCTTAAGCAACTGAGTGAATTGCGCCTTACCACCTGCTCTTTCATCATTTAACAATTTTTCCATGTGTTGTGCTTGTGAAACAACTTGCTCCATTGCCGTTTGTCTTGCCTGTTGTTCTGATTGCCCTGTTAATACTAATTGCTCAACAAGGTTTGAGTAATTCTCGTAAACCATGCCTTTGTAATAATCGGCTTCAGTCGCCATTGGCGTATGGGAATAAATGATAGAACAGCTCACGGCTGATTCTATGTTAGCCCTAGCTTGATCGATTTGGATTACAACTGACTGCTGCGTTGAATAGCTGGCATTAGCTGCCACAGAAAAGAAAGCAAACATTGCGACCATGATTAATTTTTTCATATTTCGTATACCTTTTACGTCGATGCGAGTAAGCCAGTGTTGTAGTTAACTTGTACTAAGATAACGACTTTCATCATTTGTTAGTTACCTTTTTGCGCCAGTTAGTTCCAAAGATTTTTTACATTACATACCGCTTTACTGAATTAGCTAACTTGATAGCTATTTTACCTACTTTTGCTAAACCTAAGCTGAACAACCAATTAACTTATTCAATTCATGATGGTTCTTTTTAAGAAGCCTCAACGCTATCTTCGAATAAATAACCAACAGATTGTTCTAATCGAATACAAATAAACGGAAATTATTGCCAATTTTACGGGGAGGACTATAATACTGTATAAATATACAGTTATTTTTAGATGTGAAATTTATGAACGTTATTCCTATTTTAGCCAGCGCTGGGATCACCGGGTTTGAGTCCCCTGCAGCAGAATATCGACAACTACCACTCAGTTTAGATGAACTGTTAATTGAGCACCCGAGTGCCACCTTCATTGGTCAAGCCAGTGGTGACTCAATGGAAAAGATAGGCATCTTTGATAAAGATATTCTGATTGTCGATCGTCACGTCAACGTTGAAAACCATGATGTAATCGTGGCTAATTACAACGGCAACTTCGTCTGTAAGCTGATTGATACCAAGCGCCGATTACTGTTGTCGGCCAATGACCATCACAATAGCGTGTTAATCCAAGAGCACGACAATTTTAGTGTTGAGGGCGTGGTGATCCGTTCAATTCGTTGCCATCGCCAAAGTCCTTTATTAGTTAATGATTAGAATGGGCGGTTAACTTATGTACGCCTTGGTTGATGCCAATTCATTTTATTGTAGCGCTGAACAGGTTTTCAGACCTGAATGGCGCGGTCGCCCTATTGTTGTGTTATCCAATAATGACGGTTGTATTGTTGCCGCCAACCGACAAGCAAAAGCGTTAGGCATTGGCAAGTTTGGTCCTTACTTTGAAGTCAAAGACTTATGCCACGAACTTGGCGTAATTGCGCTCTCTTCTAACTATGAATTATATGGTTCGCTCTCTAGTGCGATGATGGACGTCATTGGCCGCTTCGCACCAGAGCAGCACATCTATTCAATTGATGAATCCTTCTTATCATTTAAACAAACTTATCCTGCAATTCCTTGCTTGCTGACCCATGCGGCTCATATACGCCGCGCAGTATGGAAAGAAACTCGCTTGCCTGTTTGTGTCGGTATCGGTGAAACCCTGACCCTAGCAAAAGTGGCAAACCATGCGGCAAAAAAACTGAGTGGCTATAATGGCGTTTGTTATATTGACTCAGTTCAGCAACGACAAAATATTCTCGCTAGCATGAAGGTCACCGATGTATGGGGAATTGGTTCTCGTATAGGCAAAAGGTTACAACAAATGGGCATTCAAACTGCACTTGCCCTTTCTAAACTCCAGCCAGGGCTTGCACGAAAAAGCTTTAGCATTGAAATAGAGCGCACGGTACGTGAATTGAATGGCGAAGAATGTAAGGGCTGGGACAGTGCTCGAGCAGATAAGCAGCAAATTTTTTCGACTCGCAGTGTCGGTGAACGCATCACAGACAAAGAGGCATTACTACAAGCCTTAAGTAAGCATGCTGGGATTGCGGCAGCGAAAGCACGCAAACAAGGTTCTGCAGCAAGTAGCTTACTCATTTTTGCCAGAAATTCCCCCTATGATGAACAGCCTAGCGGTTTTAAGTATCACTACCGCTGCGCGACGCCTACCAACGACAGTTGTGAACTCATCAGTCATGCAACAAGCATTGGAAGCCAACTGTTTAACCCCTCTACCCGTTATTATAAAATCGGCGTCGGGCTGGTGGACTTATGTCCTGTACAACATTTACAAGGTGATTTGTTCACGCCGCCTAAAGATCCTGCATTAATGCAAGTTTGTGATACGCTCAATCAACGTTATGGCACTGACTCCGTCTTTGTGGCTGCACAAGGTATTGGCGGAAAATGGCATATGCGCCGCGACTTACTGACACCGCAATACACCACCAGCTGGCAAGATATTCCTCAGGTTAGTTGCCGTTAAAATAAAGCGCCTGTGCATTTATTCAATGCTGTAATAGCTCAAGCAGCCGTTGTTCGAGCTTCAATTGCTCAATCACATCTATTCAATCAACAGTCATTTGATAACAATCATTTAATCAACTGTGACTCATAACCAGTCTCTCAATAAGCAGTATCTTGACCTTATATCGCCCATTTTGTACCGCTGAACGACTTGTACACAGCAACACAAACAGCGCTTAAGCAACACAAAAGAACAACAATGAAGCAACGTAAAGTAAACGTATATGAAGTTTTACAAGCTAATATCAGCATAATTGAATAAACCTCGACTGGATCATTGTTTTAGCGGCGAAAATATAGACAATACGCACCTTCAAATTTCTATCGGATTACTGTGCGTGCCTGAGTTTGCTTTAAATCAATTATTTTTTATCCAAGCAATTGGATTTGTCTCAATGGCCATAGGTTGGTGGGCAAATAGTCAACAGCAAGACTGCAAATTTATTCATGGCAATATGGTAGCTGCAATACTGACTGCAATTCATTTAGGTCTATTAGGCAGTTTTTTAGGCATGGCGAATCAACTAGTAAATGTTATTCGCTTTCGTTGTTGTCAAAGCCTCAGTAAGGATGACTCAATTAACTTGTCCCCTTTACTCATGACCATACTGTTCAGCGGTGTTGCGACACTACAGGGTTTAATGTGGGCAGAGCATTGGAGCGAATGGTGTGCTGTCATGGCTGCTGTCGTCATGAGTGTTAGCTTGTTTTACTTTGCAGGCAGCCAGTTAAGACTCGCTATGATAGCCAGTAACGCACTGAACCTTATGCTATCAATATATTTGATGTCATGGTCAGGAATACTCTATCAAGTCATGACGATGATGATTTTATCTCAAGGCCTGATTCAGCAGTATTTACAAAGCAAATCCTATATCGAAGCGAACAGTATCGAAGCGAATAATGATAGTGTTGAGCTGGTAAAATAGATAGAGAGTGGATTGAGTGTAAATGCTTAACTTACGCAGACATCCACCATTACAGCTCGATACATAAATTCGATACTTAAGCTCAATTACTTAAACTCAGTACTTAAGCCCAGTACTTAAACTCAGTACTTAAACCCAGTACTTAAGCTCAGTACTTAAGCTCAGTACTTAAGCTCAGTACTTAAGCCCAGTACTTAAGCCCAGCATTCCCCTATCTCCAACTCTTATCTTTAAAATCATATCGCTACTTTTAAAGCAGCTAATTAATGCGTATTGTAATCAGCCATAGTTAAGCAGCCAGTGTGATGATCAATTAAGTTGGATCAAAAGCTTAAATGAATCATAGAAAACAGTTTTATTCACGACTTTAACAGGGATACAGGAGTTATAAATGCCACATTGTATTATTGAGCACTCGACAGAAATTGATGGAAATCTGCTCGTACCGTTAGTTCACCGAGGTGCGTTAACTTCAAACTTATTTGACCCAGAAGGCAGTGATATCAAGGTAAGGGCCATCGCTTACTCACATTACCAAACCGGTGCAGTTGATATTAATTTTATACACGTTACCTTAAAGATCCTTTCTGGGCGTGATGTTGAGCAAAAATCAAAACTCACTCAATTAGTACTCGCGCAATTGAAGGCCTTATCAATAAAGGATTGTTCTATTTCGGTAGAAGTTGATGATATAGACAGAGAAAGCTACGCCAAAGTCGTTGTGTAGACAAAATAACGACATAAACTAATTTGTAAGGATACAATGAAGTGAAAATATGGAAACTCGTCATCGTGACTGTGATGCTTGCTGGCTGTTCAGCTACTGAAGTACATTTATATACGCGCTATTTATCAGAGGCTGAGATTGAGAAAGTCACCACGACGCTGGAACAAGCTAACTATAAAGTGACAACCAATACCCACGCTTTCCCTGATACGGTAAATCAATCAACCATCTTATATTCCCCCTTTATAAAGGATGAAACTCACCTTCAAGGACTTATTGGTTCCCTCTCTGATAATGGCTGGGTAATTCCTAACGTTGAAATGCTAAAGTCTGGAAATCACTGGTATAGCAAAGATAATGTGGGTTTATTTTTGCTGCCTGATGGCGTTAAGCCTAAAGATAAAGTCACCACACGAGATCTGGCTAACGAATACCAAAGCAGAAATTGCGATACGTTAGTGGCTCTGGAGCTTAACGAAGATAATACTTATGAATTATCATATACCAGTAAGGCAGTCACACACTCAGATCATCTGAAAGGCAGCTGGAAAATGAGGAGTTATCCCTATATAGAGTTAACCTCATTAAACAGGCAATGGTGGTTTTATTTTGAAATAGAGCAGACAATTGAAACCGATAAAATCAGTGAAGTTAGCATTATCGAATTTAAGCCTTTAAACCAATATACGTCTTTCCCTGGTTGCAGCTTTGCTAGTGGCGTAAGGATTTGATCAAATAAGATGCGAGTGAATAAAAAAGGGAGCCGAAGCTCCCTTTAAAAATAACATGTTGCAGACACTAATTAAGCTGAGCTTATAACTAGACTAGGTGCAAGCACTTATAAATCGCACTTAAACCCAACTTATAGAGCATTAAGATAGGCTTTTAATGCCTTAAGCCTGATGGTTGCGCCACCAATAATATCCATAAACCCTAAAAAGTCAGCTGGTTTATCCGCCGAGATCCAGCCTGAACCTGTAGCACCAATTGGTATGATATAACCTTCCGGCTCTTCAAACTCGATAATCACTGTACGGCCGTGACTGCTGTTGTTGTTACCCACGTGCTGTCTAACATGTTGGGTTCCTGCCATTGGGCTGATTAACGACTCGCCCGTCCCCGTAGTGACACTGTGAACACGTCCACGAAAAATCTCACCAGGAAATGCATCAACATAAAACTCTGCAAATTGACCAGGTTTAATATAGCGATAAGTTTGATCAGCAATACGCATTTCTAAAAACTTTTTAGAAGTATCATAAAGATGCATGTTACCAATACGACTTCCGACTGCAACATTGGTTATTGATAACTGACCATCAAATTGCGCTCTGATCTCACGGCGATCGTCATTCCATTTAGCAGAACTAATCTGCGCATCGAACGAACGTAACTGCGCGCGATGGGTTTCAAGCTCAGCTTTGACAGAAGCGATTTCAGCCACTGTAGATTCGATTTTAGCGTCAAGATCGTCACGGGTCATTTCACTGGCATGTTCACCTAAATTGATAACACGCTCAAAATTACGCTTATCATTATTTAACGTTACCGTTAACGAATGCATTTTAAGTTTTAATGCTTCTTTCTTAGCAAGCTCTGCCGCTTTTTGCGCTTCAAGAGAATCTATTTCTTGTTCGCTGTCTACTGATACCAGTTTATAGATTAAATCGCCTTTTTTTACCTGTTGGTTATGAGTCACATAGATTTCTTCAATCTCTTGACCAAATAAAGGGCTTAACACCGCGTGAGGTGCTTTAATCGTTGAACTATCGGTTAAATCAGCTGGAGACCAAAAACGGTGTGCGGTAAAAAGCATAAATGCGATAAAAATACCTAAACCAACAGAACGAACCGCATTAGCAAGGTTCCATTTGATAACACCGAGTTTTACTAGGAGCCATATAATGAGTACATATGGGAGCATAATCTCTTTCATTTACTTGTCTCCTTTTAAGCCGTTACTAATGATGCTAGAAAGTCTGTTAGCTAATACATCCCAGCGACCGAAAGCAATAATGATGGCTAAAACCCACCAGGTTTTATCGATGAATAAGCCACATAATGATAAGGCAAACACAATTTGTGTATGTGCACTCGACATGGCCTCAGCCTTATGAACAGCAACTTCATGTAGGCGCCAAAATAACAGCAGCGTATAACAAATAATGCCAATAGTGACCACAAACACAAAACCCATGAATAGCTCAGAATCGAGCAATCCTAAGATAGATGGATAACCATTGGCAAAATAACTTTCAGGTAATGATTTACCGTGGATCTTGGTCAACAATGAAAATAAATAGCTCAAAAGACCTAAAGCTGAAAAAGCAGCAATAACAGTGAGACTCTTCTTTAATAACCTAAACACAATGTGCTGTTTAGTTGATGCTGTAGATGCATTTTCTAGCGCTTTTGACATGTATTCTCCATAAAGCAAAGATTTGGACAAATGTATATTAACAATATTTAAATGTAAAAATGGAATAACCGATATTCCAAATGGCTTATTTACTTTGTTCGATAATGTGTTTGTGGAATAGATGGTGTAATATGAAGTTAACGTGTTCTAAATTATCGGTATATTATGGATCTTAATGCACTTAATGTGTTCATTACCCTATATAGAGCAGGCTCGACCCAAAGAGCGGCTAAACAACTCGGAAGATCACAATCTTTTGTGTCAAAAGTGTTGGCGCAATTACGTGAAGAATTAAGCGATCCCTTATTCATACGCACCGCAAATGGTCTTCAGCCAACCAGCTACGCTGACAAGATTGCCCCTAAAATACAAAGTTCTATAGAACAAATCAACCTGGCTTTAGAACCTGAGTATTTTGATCCTAAAAACCTGCAATATATTACGGTTCATTTAGGCGAACCACTAATGGTCATGATGGGAAAAGATCTCATTGATGCAATTAGAGCAGAGACCTCAGCAGTAATTGAGTTAAGACAATGGCGTAAAACAAGTAATGACGGCTTAATTGATGGCTCAATTGATATTGGAATACAAACCTTAAGAGAGCGACCACAACAGCTATACCAGAAGAAAATTGCTTCAGGTTATGGCTCATTAGTGGGCAATAAAAATGGCGAGTTTATTAAGCTGATTATTGAAGACCTAAATGAGTATGTTGAGCTGTATCGCGCCATAGACGTGAAACTCAACCCAACCATTATTGTTGATAATTATAGTGTGCAATGCCAATTACTTGCCGATAATTACTCTTATCAATTTAAGCTAGAGTCAGATGATAGCCATAAAGCGATTGCTGTCGATTTAGCTGTCATCTGCAGTGCTGCGCGTCGTCATGAAGCAAAAATTTCATGGTTATCTGAGTTATGTCAAAAAGTCATGTTGCAATCTATCGCTAATAGTTAGTCCACTCGAAAGTGAGGCATTATGAGTCAGAGAAGTATTCACGCTTTATTTAAACCAAAGTCTATTGCCGTCATTGGTGCATCAAATAAAGAAAAGCGCGCAGGTCGCGTATTAATGAAGAACTTACTGGGTAGCGGATTTTCAGGCCCGATCATGCCGGTGACGCCTAAATACGACGCCGTGATGGGCGTATTGGCCTACCCTAATATTGAATCTCTGCCCATCAAACCTGACTTAGCCATCATCTGTACTCGAGCAAGTCGAGTCCCCAGTATTGTAGAAACCTTAGCGCAATTTGGTTGTAAGGTAGTCATTATCATGGCATCGGGCATGGCCAATGAATATGATGACAATGGTGTGAGTTTACTCAGTTTGACTCAGCAGCACGCTAAACGTTTTGGCATGCGCATTTTAGGCTCAAACAGCCTAGGTATGATAATTCCACCTATTGGTCTTAATGCCAGCTTAGCCCATAGCAGTGCCAAGAAAGGCAAAATCGCATTTGTGTCTCAATCCGCAGCAATTTGTACTACGGTGCTCGATTGGGCCAATAACAAAGACATCGGCTTTTCATCATTTATATCCCTAGGGGATGCATCAGATATTGATTTTGATGAGTTGCTGGATTATCTCGGTAGAGATAGCAGCACCAGCGCCATTATGCTTTATATCGATTCTATCAATGAAAAACGCCATTTCCTGTCCGCAGCCCGAGCAGCAGCGCGTAATAAACCCATCTTTGTGATTAAATCAGGCCGTAGCCAAGAAGGCATCGCAGCCGCCATGCTACATACTGGTGGTAAAGGCGGAAATGATGCGGTTTATGAAGCGGCATTTAAACGTGCTGGTATGCTACGTGTTAATGATTTAATAGAGCTGTTTGCTGCAGTTGAAAGTTTAGCCCATTCAACCCCCCTTAAAGGTGAACGTGTTGCCATTATAAGTAATGGCGGCGGCCCTGCGGTACTCGCTGCTGATGAGCTCATAATAAAAGGCGGTAAATTAGCTCAACTATCAGAAGACACCATTAATAAACTCAATGAAATCTTGCCAACAACATGGTCTGGCCAAAACCCAATCGATATTGTCGGTGATGCCAATAGCGAACGATATACCAAGGCATTAAATATCTTGATGGATAGCCAGGAAATGGATGCCATCTTAGTATTGCATTCCCCTTCAGCATTAGAAGAAAGTGACGAAATTGCCAATAGTTTGATTGCTGCAATTAAAGCTCACCCTAATCGAAATCGACTGAATATCTTAACCAACTGGAGCGGTGAAAACTCAGCTTACCAGGCAAGAAAACTGTTTAATAAAGCGGTGATCCCAACTTATCGAACGCCTGAAGGCGCAGTGAAAGCCTTCATGCACATGGTTGAATATCGACGTAACCAAAGGTTGCTTCAAGAAGTACCGCAATCTATTCCTGATAATATCCCTGCTGATGCAAACAGTGCGAGAAAGCTGCTGCAAAAAGCGCAAAATGAGCAACGTTTCATTTTAGAAACCCATGAAACCAGCGACATTTTAAAAGCTTATGGCCTGAATACCATTCAAACTTGTTTTGCTAAAACTGCAGATGAAGCCATTAAGCTTGCCAACGAACTTGGATATCCTGTTGCGCTTAAAGTACAGTCACCAGATTTAATGTATAAGTCAGATGCTCATGGCGTCATGCTTAATCTAACCAACGACGATGAAGTCCGACAAGCGGCGCATTCAATAATAAGTCGCGTTAAAGAGATTAATCCAGATGCCAAGATTGACGGCATGATAGTGCAAAAAATGGCCTTAACAGCAGGAGCGCAGGAAGTACGGGTTTCTGTTATTAATGACCCTGTGTTTGGTCCAGCTATTTGTTTGGGTGAAGGAGGTTCTGAGTGGGATCCTACCCGTGATGCGTCAGTTGCCCTACCACCTTTGAACATGACACTAGCACGATACATGGTCATTCAAGCTCTAAAAGCGAATAAGCTTAGAGACAGACATTTGCCTTTAGGTTTAGACATGAATGCCTTGTGTGTCATGCTGACGCAAATATCGCATCTTATAATTGATTGCCCCGAAATTGCTTCATTGGATTTAAATCCCGTTCTGGCAGCGGGCAAGACGATCACTTTGCTTGATGTGAATATGAAATTGAACCAAGCCGATATCGACCCTAAAACGCGCTTGGCCATCATGCCTTATCCAAAAGAGTTAGAACAAACAGCCGTCTTGAAAAATGGCTTAAAAGTCATGCTTAGACCCATTTTACCAGAAGACGAACCTAAGCATTTAGCCTTTGATAATTCACTTAGTGATGAAGACAGATACAAGCGCTATTTTGGTGTGCGCTCTCGTATGACCCATGAAGAAATGGCAGTATTAACCCAAATTGATTACGCCCGCGAAATGGCATTCATCGCTACGGCAGAAGACGATAATGGTGAATTAATCACCCTTGGCGCTGTTAGAGCATCAACTGATCCTGATAATACCGAAGCTGAATTTGCTATGGCTGTACGTGGAGATTACCAAGGGATTGGTCTAGGAAAATTATTGTTAGAAAAGTTAGTCGATTACTATAAAACTACCGATACTCCGGTACTTGCAGGCTTCACCATGTTTGAAAACCGCAGTATGGCAAATCTTGCAAAGAATCTTGGTTTTGCAGTCTCATTTGATATGGAGGAGCATTTGATCAAAATGCACATGGACATGCCTACTTCATCTACATCAAACCAAGAGTAAATGACCCTGTGATAATAAATGTTTAAACACGATTGAGTTAAGAGTGACTCAACAGGCTCTAAACGGCTGAACGCGAATGTAATAGCATGAATTTCTGTTCAGTTTGGGCAAGGATATAACGAATTTAAATCAAAACGGAATTTGACAGTACTATGATTAGAAAATGCATGATTGGCTTGCTATGTACAGTTTCATTGATTGTTAATGCAGAAAGCTATCAAACGGAAAACTTCACCATTGAATACGATAAAAACATTTCTATTAACACCATAAAGCAGTTAGCAAACCGTGTTGATAAAAATAGAGAAGTCGTTCTATCTTATTTACAGCAGTCTTCGGTCTATGTTGGAACTCCGATTAACGAGCATCTCATTATTTATGTTTCCAAAAAAAGACGCACGCCTTACCAAGATTGGAACACAATACATATCCCCGAAAAAAGAGTCCTAGCTGCTTTTTCAGATAGCCAGTCTGAACACTCTGGTATGGCTATTATCCATGAATTGACTCACGTTTATGCCGTTAGTGCATTTAGAAAACAAAAGAAAAATGGATATGAAGATCGTTTTTATGATGACGGCCTTGCCGTGTTTTTACAGCATCGCTTTGGTGGAACACCAGAATATCCAGATTTTGGCACTGACTTATATAGGGCTGTTGCAGAGCAATCAGCAAAATATGGGAGTTTGATTTCACTGACTGAAGCAGAAGATATTAGGCATTCAGCAAAAACTGGAACCGCTAGGAAGCTCGCATATCTGCAAGAAGGTGCATTTACGCAATTTATCATTGAGCGTTATGGGTTAGATATTTATTTAAAATTATACCAAGGTGGCGAGCCACACACCTTAACGGGGAAAACATTTAGTCAATTAGAAAAAGATTGGATTGAGTTAATTAATGTATTTGCAGTTTAACTAAACAGTCGACATTAAGTGCCAATAACTACAATTGTACTTATTGGCCGTCAGTGTTAGACAGTAGTAAAATTTAGATAAGCGTCAATGATGACAGTCATAACATTCATACTAGTTTGGACGCTTAGTTTATTAGCCTTTCACACAGTTTCTACCAGATGATTTTGCTTGATACAACATATCGTCTGCGCGTTTTAATAAAGTTTCAGAATCATCCCCTGGTTGAATATTGGCAAGTCCAATCGACACGGTAATATTACCTAGTTGCTGTTTGTTTTCTTTGCCAATCGTTAATTGCCGCGCGGCAATACGCTCTCTTATACTTTCAGCAACAGTAAATGCATCTTTAAATTCTGTGTTAGGTAAAAGAACAACAAACTCTTCACCACCATAACGCGCGACAAAGTCATTGCCTTTCACTGACTGTTTTAATGCAAAGCCGACAAATGATAAGACCTTATCACCCACTAAGTGACCGTGGGTGTCATTAAATGCTTTGAAATGATCAATATCAACCATCAGTAAACTGCAAGGTATTTGGTTTTGAGTGAATAAGCTGACTTGTTCCGTTGAAAATATTTCATAGGCGCGGCGATTATTTAAGGAGGTGAGCTCATCGGTCATAGCGACTTTACTGAGGTTATCCATCTCTTCTTTAAGTTGGCTCAACTCGTCCCCTAAAGTTTCAATATCGGCTTTCATTGATTGGTTATTAGAGATGACCTGCTCTATCTCTGAGCTAATATTAACGACTAGTTCATTCAGTGTTTGAGGGTTAAGCTCTGTTTGAAGCTCTTGATTAAAATGTGAGAGATTACTTGAGAAGTCATCGGTACCAGAAGCAAACTGATTAATGCGATTCACTAAGCTATTAATGAGTAGCTGGGTTTCAATCTGGACATTCTCAATCACTTCAGGCGATTGCTCTTGTATGAAGTTATTGTATAAACCTTGATTGACTGAAGGGGTAAATTCAACCTCATTAGCAAGAAGACCATCAATCGCACGCTTTAAACTCAAATTGGTTTCTGAATAGTATTGATACCAAATGGCATAATTTTCAGGCGTGACAGGAATGTTTAACGCTGACATTTGCGGCACAGCCATACGTAATATTTGTGCAGAATTTTCAAGATTAGTATTCAAGAGAACATCCTATTCATCAATGTGAGAATCATATTTCGAAACAGTCAATCTGCACTAGTGACCTACAAGTCGCTTTAGCAATACACATAAAAAGTATACTTCACCAGTGTATTAAAATTATTTATTTAAGCAATGGAATTTAATATATAAAATGAAAAACATTGAATATAAAAGATATTTTAAGCTTTCATGGGGTGTGCTTATCGTAAAATCCTCGTGAATTAAAAATAAATAAAAAAATAAAACCCTTTTTGAACCCCAAACCGTTTATATCTATAACAAGGTTTTAGATACCAGTAATACACTAGCATTTTACAAGTGAGAATCCATATGAAAATTAGTCTTAACAGCGCATTTAAAAATCTAATCAAGTTGTCTGCAGTTGGCGCCATTGCCACTATGTCATTTTCATCTCTAGCGACTAGTCCTGTGCCGAATCAATTTGAGCGCTCTAACATGATTTCAAGTCATTCATTTACACAAGAGAGCTATCAAGAAATTGAACAAGCTAAAATGTTTCCTAAGCCTACAGAGAACCAAGTACAGCATATATTATCGCTTTCTAAACGTGACGATGAAGCGAGATATAAAGTGGAAATTCAGATTGGTCAAAACAAAATGGTCGACTGTAATCAACATCGATTGATGGGCGAAATTGAAAAGCAAAACCTGCAAGGTTGGGGTTATAGTTACTATACACTTGATAAATTGACCGATGGGCCAAGTACAATGATGATGTGTCGCGAGCCTAAAACAGCAAAATTTGTGACGCTAGGGCAAAGTATTACAATTGATTATGACAGCCGCTTACCTAAGGTGTTTTATTTGCCTGAAGGTGCCGAACTTCGTTACCGTATTTGGCAAGTCAAAAGTGATTACCAGTACACAGGTAATCAATAAAACAGGATTGGTGCTCGCGGTGTAGGTTAACTTACTGATTGGCAGATAAAAACATGTTAATAACGTTTAACCCGCACCACTTGCATTACTTCTATGGTAAAACCTGCAACCGTTTCTTCATCGGTGTAGTAAATAAGGCTCACTAATTGATCTTTAAGCGACTTATACTTTTTAGGTCGCTTAAATTTAAATGGAACGTCATAACCGTCTATCATAAGTGTATGCAGCACCCACTCTTCTTTCTCTCTTTGTATGTGAGAGATAACTTTAACGCCTTCTAAATGATTAAGTTTTTCATGTTTCTTTAGCAAGCCCTCAACTGCTTTGTTCTTCATTTTAGTGCGCTCCATTTTGGTTATATTTGTCGATACAGTTAACGATATCTTGATAACGATACTCACTACAATAACCGAAACCCGGTAACTGTTTCACTCTTATTCTGGCGAATATAGGCACGATCATACCTGCCAAAAACTTAGCTTGCACAGATACTGAAACAGATAGATGCCCTTTCGTTAGCATGTGCTGATTAAAGCTGTCTAAATGTGCTTGGATGTCGGTTAAGTTTTCGATGGGTGCTATGGCTTTTTGCGGCAAAATGGCCGGTTTTCCACGACAAACACTACAATGACCACACTGCGAAGGCGCCGCATTATCATCAAAGTAATGCGCTAACCGCGCTGTAATACAGGTTTGTGATTCAAAAAAAGCTAACAATTGATTTAAACGAGCGATTTCTTTGACTTCATTGCTCTGGAAGTAATCTGATAACTGACCAATGAGATCTTTTTGCACTAGCGCTGCAGGGTTTACTTCGAAAACTTGTGTGATTTTTTTGGTCTCTAATAAGATCATCTGCTTATCTGCAAGATACTCTAATGCTGCAACCACACGCTGCCTTTCAGCCCCATAAGCTTGATATAAACTATCAAAATCTAGTTGACCCCAAACCTTCTTAAAACGTGTATGTTCAAAAATTTGATTTAAAAATGTCTGCCTTTGCCCATCAAAGCCTGCAAGTAATTGATGTTTATCAACTAGAAATTGATACTTAAACTCAGCAAAATAAGCAAAACTAGGTTTAACGACCTTGGCTAATTCAAGTTGAACCAATAAGGTTTTAAGCGGCAATAACTTGATATTGCAACTGCTGGATATACTAGATTCTTGCATTTCCCAGCGGCCATTATCCACTTCAGCGCTGATATGCTGAATTAATTTGGCAATGGCACTCGGTTCTGGAGTATCACCATAAACAAAGTTTTCTATGGTACTGAGACCATCTTTGTTTGCTAAAGTGACACAATGTGACAAACCATTATCACGCCCAGCTCTGCCAATTTCTTGGCTGTAATTCTCAATCGATTTGGGTAAATCATAATGGATAACAAAGCGTATGTTACTTTTATCTATCCCCATGCCAAAAGCAATGGTAGCGACAATAATATTGATTTCGCCATTCATGAAACGATATTGGATCTGATTTCGAATATCAGATTCAAGCCCCGCATGATAAGCCGTGGCCTGAAAGCCTTGAGTCGTTAAGTACTGCGCAACATCTTCAGCCGTTTTTTGCAAAGTCACGTATATAATGCCCGCACCGTTATACTGGCTGACGCAATGGCTCAAGCTGGTATTTTTTTCACTTTCTAAAACGGGTAATACACTGATATCAAGGTTAGCTCGATAAAACCCTGTTCGAACCACTTGCTGAGGCAATATATTAAACCGCTTAGCCATATCCTGTTTTACTTTGGCAGTTGCTGTTGCTGTTAATAGCAATACTTGAGGAATAGCGAACTCCTGACAATAAACAGGAATTTTCAAATAGTCAGGCCTGAAATTGTGACCCCACTCAGAGATACAGTGCGCTTCATCAACAACCAATAACGAAATAGTAATTGAAGATAAAAACTGCCTAAAGCGTTCATTTTTAAAACGTTCAACAGACACCATTAATATTTTAGTCTGCCCGCTACGCACATCACGCATCACTTGCTGGCTTTGTTCATAGGTCAAACTTGAATCAATACTCGCTGCACTAATTCCTTTACTATGTAAGAAAGCTATTTGATCCTTCATTAAGGCCAACAGTGGCGAAATCACTAACGTTACATTAGCAAGCTGCAGTGCGCTAAATTGATAGCATAGTGACTTACCAGAACCCGTTGGAAAAATGGCCAAAGAAGAATGCCCTGACAATATATGTTCAATGACAGCTTGTTGCCCTTCACGAAATTGATCAAAACCAAATTGTTGTTTTAATAACGCAGTTAATGCTGGGGCTGTTGTAGATATGTGAGAACTTGGCTGTTGCATGTCGACGCCTTTATTGATTGAAAGCAGTCGAACGCTTACGACTTACGAGCAATATATTGATTGATTAAATCCGTTAGTTTATCTTCAAACACTTCTTGTACTTGTTCAAGGTCATGACCAAAGCGCTGTAAATATTTTGCAGCTTGCGCGCGAGTGAGCATTTTATTGGCTAAACAATAAGCCATTTCGTCTAATTGTTTATTAAAACGAGGTTCAAGTAACCACTGGCAACTGTCTGTATCAAACGCAGCTAACGTTTGCTGAGCAAGATTACAAAAGGTATCAATGTGATCTATACCATCTGGTCCTAAACAACCTGGCTCTAAACGGTAAAGAACAATTAATTTATTATCAAACAT
Source organism: Shewanella sp. 10N.286.52.E4 (assembly GCF_041468785.1). Classification (NCBI taxonomy): domain Bacteria; kingdom Pseudomonadati; phylum Pseudomonadota; class Gammaproteobacteria; order Alteromonadales; family Shewanellaceae; genus Shewanella; species Shewanella sp. 10N.286.52.E4. The sequence goes on along the minus strand of NZ_JBFRJJ010000002.1, from coordinate 64,150 downwards.
ACTAAGCGCGCATCCTATGCGTAAACAATTGAACTGATTTACAAATTATCCAAAAATCAATTAAGTTAAAAAGAAAAACTAGCCTTCTTTGGCTATTATCATAGCTTGTTTAAACTTATCAATATAGTTTTCGATTGGCACAATGTCTTCTTTTAAGCGTCTATTACGCCCAAGCAAAGAGGACTCCACAAATAATTCAAACCAAGATGATAATGCCTCACCATTTTTAGGTTCATCTATTGCACTAAACGCTAATGCAGCAACTTCAGCGGTAGACAACTGAAAGTCATGACTGCCCTTTCTTAATTCATAAGTGGCTAAGGTTTCCGGATTAAAAGATAGCAAAGGTAAATCATGAAGGTATGGACTCTTGCGAAACATTTTAATCGCTTGGCGCCAGCTACCATCCAGTAAAATGAGTAACGGTATTTTTTTAGGCTTATCAGCTTGATGCGCTAAAGAAGCATTAACTGCATTAACTGCATTATCAATGTTTGACTGTTTGCACACTGATAGTTGATCAATATGCTCTACCACTTGCTGGCCTTCTTGTGCATATTGAGCTGGGAAAATTAACAAAGGCTGATATTGAGCATCATTAATCATCTCAATCATTTGCTTATTGGGCTCTTTACGCGACCAAAGAAAAGCGCTGGTATTAGGCACGGTATCAGCAATGAGACGACCACTATTTGTCGGCTTTAATACTTCGTCATCATACATGATCAACATAAAGCTAGCTGATGTGTTGAGATACTGCCTATGCTCACAGGTGCAGAAAATCTCTCCTAATAAACACCATGGGCAACGAATAAGCTTCATTCCTCTAGCTGCAAAAGGTTTTGTTGAAATTGATTTTCTGTATTGGTACAGACGATGAACAGCATGTTGCTGCTCAGGTGGTATCGCCAACATGGTGGACTCTCTTTCTATCGCAATATGGGAATGACTTAAGGACAGCTATAGTTTTGCTATTAAGGAAAATTATCATGCTTGCTTGATACATAATTATCTTAGTATCAAATGATAGTGTATTAAACACAAATAGATGCAGTCGTTTACTTTTACGTTCAAAAATATTCATCACCAATTAAGGTGATGAATGATTTTTGCCTAGCTATAATATTCTACGTAGTAAAAAATCAGCTTTTAAGCGTTTAATTCTAGTCATAATTTTTTTCACAGGAACTGGATATTTCTGTAAAGTTTCAATTTGACTGTAATGAAACAGCTTCTCAGTGTGGGTAAGGATCAGTTCTTGTTCAGCTTCAAAATTGGCCTTCCAAGCACCAGATTCATCATGCAGTAGTAAGCCATTTTCTAGATCCAAAGCCCAAGCCCGTGGGTTAAGATTAGAGCCTGTGATGAGGTGTTTTTTGCCATCAGCACTGATCCCTTTCAAATGGTAACTATTAATTCCATTTTTCCAAAGGTGGATCCTAAGCTGACCATTTTCAACAGCCCATTGTTGGCGCTTAACAAACTTGCGTAACGATTGCTCGTACATATACGGCAATGCACCAATGGTAGAGAATTCTTTTTCAGGTGGTATATAAAAATCGTTAGCCGTTTTATCACCGACAACAATATCAATACTTTTGCCATTACGAAGATGACGAGTCAGTGCACGCACCAAGGCATTAGGTGGATTAAAATATGGCGTACAAATAAACAATGACTCTTGAGACTCATCGACAAGCTTAACAACCACTTCATTAAGCTTATTCTTTTTACGGCCTAACCCCACAAGCGGTGTCACACGATTACCAATACGCGTACTTTCAAATTCGTATTTAGAACGCCCTAGACGCGTCTTGAATGTGCGAATATCGTTCTTTTCAGGGCACTGCTCGCTACTGCTATCTTGCGTTAATGAGCAAACTGCTGGATCGGTAACTAAATACTTATGAATAAATGCAGTCATGCTTCTTGCAAGTTCAGCAGATTCAATCAGGTGATAGCGATCAAAGCGATATTTTTCAAATTGCTGGAAATAGATATTATTGATACTTGCACCACTGAAGATGACAGCATCATCGATAATGAAACCTTTAAGGTGCAAAACGCCCATAAATTCACGGGATTTAACAGGCACCCCAAGAATATCAAATGGGACTTCAGCTTCAGCCATAGCTTTGCGGTACATAATGTAATTACCGCTATCGCCTTTATGGCCAATTAAGCCACGACGTGCACGATGATAATCTACTAGTACAACAATATTAATTTCAGGATTGGCAGCTTTAACTGCTAATAACGCATTTAAGACTTCGCGTCCTGCTTCGTCATCTTCCAAATACAACGCAGCTATATAGATCGCTTTTTTCGCGTTCGCGATGCGTGAAAGTAATTCAGTTTTAAACTGAATCGGATCTAATAACCATTTTAATGATTCAGCTTGTAATGCGATACCACCTAGCTTGTCCAGCAAGGCAACCTCCTTAAATGATTCTCAGTGTTACTCACTGAGTTCGCCGTTTTTAAATGACTATTCGTATTGAATTTAAGCATCAGCCCTATTTTTATTCTAGGTTTGAACAATAAAATGCTTAATCTATCAATCGATATATCTGAAACGACGCAATAACAAATTTACTAAAATAATTGGAGATAGAAATTACCGACTTAACTGCGTTCGAGCAAGGTTTTTCTCAACTTAAACACGTGTTTGGTTAGTTTATGAGAAACAATTAATATATTTGGGCTTAAACGCTAACGATTTACTCACGAAAGTGACCCAATATTTTCTGTAAAATCGACTCTTTCTCAGCCACAAGCAAAGATCTTTAATGTAAACCACGCGTAAATGACGTATTTTAACTTTACCTATATTGATTGTATCTAATTATGCCTTTTCCTATTCGAGCCTTATCCTTTACGGTAGTCATTCTGGCAATGAGTTTTCCAGTGTTAGCAAATGACTATTTAACTAATATGATGAATATCATCAGCCCATCACAGTCACAGATATCAGTGAGTGTTTGGGATGTTGAAAGCCAAAAAAACATCTATACACTGAATGATAATACCTTAATGTTACCTGCTAGCATTCAGAAGTTAATCACTGCAGTAGCTGCGAGCCATCAATTAGGTAAAAATTTTCATTATGAAACCCAAATTACTCATGACGGTGTTATCAATAACAATGTCTTAAACGGTAACCTGTATATCCACTTTCAAGGGGATCCAACCCTAAAACGTAAACACCTCGATGCGCTCATCCTACAATTAAAGCAAAAAGGGATCAGTAATATTAGCGGTGATGTATATCTAGTTGCAGAAGAGTCTAAACAAACTCGCGCACCAGGCTGGGCTTGGGACGATTTAGGCATTTGTTATGCGGCGCCGGTGTCAAATTACATTATTGATAGAAATTGCGTTAAAGCGACGCTGACGCCGTCTAAAGTGGCGTCTACCGTTTCAATTAAATCAATTTATCCAATCACGATGACATCAACAGCTAAGTTTGATCAAACCATTGATGTAAAAGAAGCACAAAAACATTTTTGTGAATTGCATATGCAACGATTTGATAATAACCATTATCAAATTGATGGTTGTTACCCAGGCAACAAATCCATTCGATTAGCGATAGCAGTAAACGATCCGAGTTTATACAGCAAAGGGGTAATTGAAGATTTACTCCAACAAAACAAGATTAACTATCTTAGTATTAACACTGTATCAAAGGTTAATCAGCCACAAACAGTCATTGCAACACATCAATCAAAACCGCTACCCGTTTTATTAAAAACCATGTTACAAAAATCTGATAATTTAATTGCTGACAGTTTATTAAAACAAATTGGCAGACAGTATTTTTTTCAATACCAAAAGCAATTACGAACTGAGCAAGCAGCCCCTTTAGATGAGATACAGTGGAATAATACTGTACCTAAAGATGGATTTTTAGTCGGAGCAAAAGCCATTGAGCATATAATGCTAGAACTTGGTTTACCTTATATTGAAGCAAACATTGTCGATGGCTCTGGCTTGTCACGTTACAACCTTATTACAGCCCATCAAATGATGGCGCTATTACAACTAATCAAAACAGACGAGCAATTAAACTATCTAGAAACATTACTACCCGTTTCTGGTGAGTCTGGTACCCTCAAATACAAAAAATATTTCAATCAACCACCGTTAAAGAGTGAAGTGGCCGCTAAAACCGGCACTATGATGGGCGTAGAAAACTTGGCAGGATATTTAGATGCAGATAATGGTAAGCAATACGCTTTTGTCATCATAGAAAACGGCTTAAGCCCTAAAGCAAAAAAAGCCAGACTGGCACCTTTTAGTGCCCTTTTGCTGCAAACGTTGAATGATTTGCCTTAAACCTTAAGTATCGGTCTTTGCGCTATCAAGCAAATTGCTGCTTAAGCTTATTTATTGTAGATACTAAAAAGCACCTTAAATTAAGGTGCTTTTTTCTGATAAGTGCTTACAAGTCGATAATTTAAAACAAGTCTGCAGGCATTGCCATAATAGCATCATCACCTTGACTAACCTGCGCAATATGGAAATCCGCTTTAGGCAGAACTTTGTCCATATAGAACTTTGCCACAAATTGTTTTTGTTGCGCAAAACTTTGATCTTCATGACCTTGTGAACGTTCAGCCATCAGCAATGAGTAATAACCGTAAAGGATAAAACCAAATGCATCTAAGAAATCAACCGCACTGGCATTAATTAATGCTGGCTGAGTTAATTTATGCTCATTGATGTGATTTGCAATGGTGAGTAAATTATCAAAGCGCAAGCTGATCGCCTTTTTGTCAGCGTCAGACACATGTTCAAAACCGGCTAACTCTTGGTTAATCTCAGCAACGAAACTAGTTAACGTTGCGACATTGTCACCTGTGACTTTACGACCTAAAAAGTCGATAGCCTGAATGCCGTTTGTTCCTTCATAAATCTGCGCTATTCGCGTGTCACGGACAAATTGTTCTATACCCGTTTCGCGAATATAACCATGACCACCGAATACTTGTTGCGCCATGATTGTAGCGTCTAAACCACGGTCAGTTAAGAAGGCTTTAGAAACTGGTGTTAATAAGCCAACATATTTTGTCGCTTTTGCTTTAACATCACCTTCACTGTGCTTGGCCAAATCAAGTTGTTTACCAGTAAACACTGATAATGCACGACCCGCATCAGTAATTGACTTGATTGTTAATAGCATACGACGTACATCGCCATGCACAATAATTGGATCTGCAGTAGCGCCAGTTGCTGACCCTCCTGCTGCGACGCCTTGTACACGTTCTTTAGCATAGTCGGCAGCCATTTGATAAGCACCTTGAGCACTGCCTAAACCTTGAATACCAATAGCCAAGCGCTCATAGTTCATCATAGTGAACATACACACCAAGCCACGATCGACTCTACCAACTAAAAAACCTTTGGCATTGTCGTAATTCATCACACATGTGGCAGATGCTTTAAGGCCCATTTTATGTTCTATAGAACCAACAGTCACCCCGTTAGAATCACCTAATGAACCGTCATCATTAACATTGATTTTAGGCACTAAAAATAAAGATATACCACTGGAGTTAGGCAGTTTAGCCAACACTAAGTGAATAACGTTTTCAGTTAAATCATGATCGCCACCGGTAATGAAAATTTTGCTACCAGAAATTAAGTAACTGCCATCTTCTTGAGGTTCAGCTTTAGTACGAATGTTACGTAAATCTGAACCCGCTTGCGGCTCAGTCATGTCCATTGCACCTGACCACTGGCCAGAATAAAGATTAGGTAAATATTTTTCTTTTAACTCTTCTGTTGCGTGCGCATTAATACATAATGCGGCGCCAGCAGTCAGTGAACTGTATAAAGTAAATGAGTTACAGGCGCTGTAATTCATCTCATCAACTAATACACCAAGCATTTTCGGCATTCCCATACCACCAAAATCTGGCTCACCACAAAGCCCTACCCAACCACCTTCTGAAAATTGCTGGTAAGTTTCTTTAAACCCATCCGGTGTGATGACCTTACCATCAATATGTCTGACTTCTTGTTCATCCCCATTTCGGTTAATAGGTTGAATTAGGTCACGGCTTATCTTGCTCGCTTCATCTAAAATAGCGACAGCAGTATCCATATCGACCATTTCAGCCATAGCAGGCATGTTTTGCCAAGTATTGGTGGCGTCGAAGACATTTTCTAATAAAAACTGCATGTCTTTTAAAGGTGCTTGGTAAGGGTTCATATCAGACTCTTAAACAGATAATTAAAACAGTTGTTTCAATTTATACAAAAGTCACAATAAACACAAGTTCAATCGCATGTTAACCACATAAAAAAAGGATATTTCTAAAAGCACTTTGGAAAGATAACTGCTGTCAATTATCTTAGATAATTAGCAGGGTTTTATTGATAAAATGAGAACGATATTAGATAAGTAACTTTTATTGCTGTTGCTCGTAAGCAGCACCCAGCAATGCAAAATAATCTATAATACAAGCCATGATCTGTTTGCGATGCTCCATAGAGGGATATATCATTTTTGAAACAGTATCGGTATCTAATGTCCCTGAGACCAAATACTGGTTATAAATATGACCGTCTGATTCAATTGCAGCCTCAAATGCCCTTGCCATTAGCTCTGTAGGTTTAGAAAAATAGTAACTTCCTTGCTGCTTATCAATGGCGATAGCCTTGTTCACATAATCACTTGCACTCTTGCCGTCATCACTCAACAATACCAATTTAAATAACGCTGACAGTTTGTCATTTAGTTGGTGAGGTTTTAACAACACATCTTTGAGCCATAAATCAGATGCACAGCTGTATTTAACGCTAAAGGCAGAATGGGAACTCCTCATATTGCTACCAACATCAAAAGCCTTATCAACAATGTAATGATCAAATGCATGCCAGAACTCATGTGCTAAAGCTCCTGCACCTGCATTTTTAGCTAAAGCTAGTTCTTTCGTGGTCGGGGAATAATGAGCCTGCACACCTTTTTGACCCCCTCGACCAAATAACAAGTTCAATGTTTGTCGCAACCCCAGTAATCTTGTAGGCACTTGTAATATCTGTGATAAATCAGCTAATGAATCAAAAACTAGATTAGCTGCAATGTCAGACTCTTCTCTAGTAACCCATTTGCCGACACTAATATGCCTCAAACCAAAAGTATGTTTGATATCAATAAAATTGGCTTGCTGCCCTTCTCGGTAATCAGCACCATTTCTATAGTAGTGAGTTTTTTTAAGCACGATGATTACCTAGTAAAGCATGAATGAAATGGTATTTAATTATAAATTTAAGCAATAAAAAAGCCCCGTAAAGAGGCTTTAATAATTATGATTTAGATAAACGAATTCGCCATTAGACACATCATTTGAATAATGAGAGTTTACTCCGTGTTTACCACATTAAATCATCAGGAATTGCATAATCTGCGTATGGGTCATCTGCTTGTTCAACTTGTTCAGTTTGGGTATTGCTATTTTCTTCCCATAAATAACCACACCACTCAGGTACCAATAAGTTTACACGCTCAGCCAGTTTGTGAGGTACAAGGTAGCTCTTATCTTCGTGGCGTACGATACCTACAGCGCCAGATAATAACTGACCTTGCAGCTTTTCTGTTACGTAAATAGATAAAATCTTAGTGCTCATAGTGAAATTAAATTTGATTTCAGCATCTTTAGGAATGCTAATGGCAAACTTATTAAACTCGGTAATAAGACCACGAACTTGACCTTTCTCACTCGCCTCTGCAAATCGTTTCTCGTTTAAAGCGCGATCTTTTTCTGCTTGCGCTAACTTTTGATCTGCAATTTGCTGTTTCAAATCAGCACTGCCGTCATCGACCTTGGCTTTTTTCTGTTTACGTTTTTGAGTTTTAACGTCTCGCGCTTTTTGCTTACTCGCGAGTCCTGCTTTTAGCAATTGCTCTTGCAATGCGTTGGCCATTTAAATCACCTTTAAAAAAATTGTATTACTGTTCAGGTAAATGTTTTGCTAATGCATCCATTGCAGCACCTGCACCACCTAATGACCAACCACCATCGACAGGTAATATTGTTCCGGTAATGTATGAAGCCATGTCAGATGCTAGAAATAACGCAGCATTGGCAATATCTTGTTTTTGTCCGTTACGTTTAAGCGGCACACTATCAGCTATCATAGATTTTAATGCTTTACTCGGTGCTAAGCGATCAAAACCTTCAGTTTCTGCGATAGGACCCGGCACAATAGAATTGACTCGAATACCTTCAACGCCCCATTCTATGGCTAAGGTACGTGTCAGCATATCAACACCCGCTTTTGCTGCACATACGTGCACTTGTAACGCCATTGGCACATAGGCTTGAGGTGCTGAAATTTGAATGACACTGGCAGACGTTTTGCCATCAGTCTCTTTTATGCCTCTCACCAATAATGGATATGCTTGTTTAATCACTTGAAAGCTGCCAAGTAAATCAATATCCATAACCGATTTAAAGCCATTTACCGATAAATCTTTCGCTCGTGCTGGAAAGTTTCCTGCAGCGCCACTGACCAACACATCAATATGGCCGAACTGTGCTTCAATCTCTGAAAAACCCGAAGCGACAGCTTCAGGATCTCTGACATCAAAACTCACGCCTATGTGCTGACCTTGAGGGTTAGCTGACTTTAAAGCATCTACGGCTGCTGTCACTTTTTCAACACTGCGACTGGCAACAGCAACATTTGCCCCTTGCTGAGAAAAAGCGCAAGCAATACCAAGATTAATGCCGCTTGTACCACCAATAACAACAACGTTATTTCCATGATAATCAAACATTCTGCACTCCTGCTTAGGTGATACTATTAGAATATTGTTCAATATCTATAAGTTTACGTTAATGAATTAACGATTTGATGTAATGAAGCTAATGGATCAGTTGCTTGAGTAATTGGGCGACCAATCACTAAATAATCAGAGCCCGCAGCAATCGCCTTCGGTGGCGTCATAACGCGATGTTGATCACCAACATCAGCACCAACAGGACGAATACCAGGAGTGATTAGATTAAAGTCTTTACCAAAGCTTGTTTTAAGCATAGTGGCTTCTTGAGCTGAACACACAACGCCATCAAGACCAGCTTGATGTGTTAGCGCAGCTAAACGTTTAACATGTTCAGATGCAGGAACATTTATCCCTAATAATGATAAATCTTCATCACTCATTGACGTTAATACTGTTACAGCGATTAGCAAAGGTGCGTCATGACCATAATTGCCTAATGCATTTTTTGCTGCCTGCATCATCGCTAAACCACCACTTGCATGGACGTTCGTCATCCAAACACCAAGGTCCGCTGCTGCAGACACGGCTTTTGCTACGGTATTAGGAATATCATGAAATTTTAAATCTAGAAATAAATCGAAGTCACGATCATGGATGTCTTTTACCAATTGTGGTCCAAATAAAGTAAACATTTCTTTGCCTACTTTAAGGCGACACATAGATGGATCAAGCTTATCAATCAGTGATAGTGCCTCATTTTTATTGTTATAATCTAAGGCTACTACAATCGGTTTATCTGCCATGTTTACTCCGTAAGGTGTTTATTAACGCATTTCAGCTATAGGGTATTAAATGAAATGTTTGATTGGTAACCCAATGTTTTAATCGGTTATCGTTGTTACCTTTGGCCACGCATATTGCCATGCTCTGGCGTTATTCTCCGTCTAAGCCTTTAACACGTTTGATGCTGCCCCATTCTTTACAAGACGGACAATGCCAATACAAACTGTGCGCTGGGAAACCACATGAGCAGCAACGATAACTGGGTCTAAATTTAATCTGTTGTTCAACTAACTTTTCAAGCATAGATAAACTTTGTTTAGCTTGGCCATCTTCTGCTTGTTTGATATGTAGTTGCATTAAATGCTGAAAACCCTTCATCGTTGGGTGACGGTAAAGATGATCTAACACCATCTTTTCAGCATTTTTGGTATTACCTTGTTCAATCATGTGTTTTGCTAGTGCAATAATGACACTTGCCCCAGCGCCAGCCTCTAGGGCTTGTTGTAACAAGGATTGATAACCTTCAGCGTCGTTTGTGTCGCGATAGACTTGTTTTGCAACAGCAATGACATCAGAAAATAATTCAATATCAGCTAGTTTTAGTTCCAAGATAGCTTTTTTACATAAATTAACTTGATTTGAATCGAGATAAATTTTTGCCAAAGTTAACCAAGCACGACCACATTTATCATCGTGTTTAATTGCTTGTTGTAGTAATTTGATTTTCTCAGCGCCATCTGTAGATTCATCAGCAAGCTGACAATAAAAATGGGCTGTAATTGATTTTAAAACTTGCTGACGCTTGCGGCTTAAACCTTTAGTGATGTTAATGGCGTTCTGCCATTCTTTGGTAACTTGATAAATAGAGATCAGCTGAGTTTCAGCTTCTTCACTATGATCATCTTGACTAACAAGGTTTAAAAATATTTCTTCAGCTCTGTCGTAGAAACCAGCCGCTAAATAATCTTTACCCAACTCCATCATAGCAATATCACGTTGTTCTGTGGTTAAGCTAGGTCTGGCAATTAAGTTTTGATGAATTCTGATGGAGCGGTCGACTTCGCCGCGTTTTCTAAAAAGCGAACCTAATGAAAGGTGAGTATCAATGGTTTCATCATCGACATCTAACATGGTAATAAACAAATCGACTGCTTTGTCAGATTCGTTTGAAAGTAAAAAATTAAGCCCAGTAAAATAGTCTCTACTGAGTTTTTTACTTTGCTGTTTTTGATTCTGTCGTATACTTCTTCGTCCCATATACCAGCCATAACCAGCCGCTATAGGTAACAACAGAAAGAGGATTTCTAGCATATTACGCGACGGTATCCTGTACAGTTGGCTCAGAAATGTTGTTCGTTAGTTGAGCAATAGTTTTGTTCCTTTTTCTAACGACCATTTTCAACTTAATAATATAATAAGCAGCAAATAACCAACTAATGATGAAGCCTGCTAAAAATACAACCGCGAGGACAACAGGTAATCGATACTGTCCTTCAGCGATAAAATAACTGACAGTAACAATTTGCTCATTCTTAGCACCAAAAAGTAGCGCAAGAACAAAGAATAAACCAACAATGACAATGGCAATAAAAGATTTCACGTGCAGCTCCATTCTATCTGTGAAAGATAAGATCGAAATTTACCAATATAATGATTATCCAAGAATTTTAGTCAACTAACCAGCTTTGCTGAGCATTAGATACAAAAAAGCCTCCAAAAGGAGGCTTTTTAATCAAGCGTTAATCATTGATTAACCGCATCGACACGTTCACGCAGTTCTTTGCCAGGCTTAAAGTGCGGTACATATTTGCCTTCCAAGTCAACTGAGGTTCCAGTTTTAGGATTACGGCCAACACGTGGTGCACGGAAATGAAGTGAAAAACTACCAAAGCCACGGATCTCTATGCGATCACCGCCTTCTAATGTTGTCGCCATTTGCTCTAACATTTCCTTTATAGCACTTTCCACTTCTTTCGCCGACAGCTGCGACTGCCTAGTGGCAAGTTTTTCGATCAGTTCGGATTTCGTCATCCTATACCCTCTATTATCAAGCCAAACACAGTCGCCTAATGGGAAACAAAGTGCGTTTCCCACACAACAGGCGATTTATTACTTACGAGCTGCTTTAAACGCTTCAGCCATTGCATTACTAATAACAGCATCGTCTTGCTTGTTAATAGTTGCCATTGCTTCTTTCTCATCTGCTTCATCTTTCGCTTTGATAGATAAGCTGATAGAACGGTTCTTGCGATCTACGCCCATGAACTTAGATTCAACTTTGTCACCTACAGAGAATTGTGTAGATGCGTCTTCGATACGCTCGCGAGAGATATCTGCAACGCGAAGGTAACCTTCAACAGTTTCAGCTAGTTCAATTGTAACGCCTTTAGCGTCAACAGCAGTAACTACACCATTTACAATAGTACCTTTCTTCTTGTCTGCCAAGTAAGCATTGAAAGGATCGTCTTCAGTTTGCTTAACGCCTAAGCTGATACGCTCACGCTCAGGGTCAACAGAAAGAACTACTGCGTGGATTTCGTCACCTTTCTTGTACTCAGATACAGCGTCTTCGCCAGTACCGTTCCAAGAAATGTCAGATAAGTGAACAAGACCGTCGATGCCGCCGTCAAGACCAATGAAGATACCGAAGTCAGTGATAGACTTGATCTTACCAGAAACTTTATCGCCCTTGTTGAAACGAGTAGCGAAATCATCCCATGGATTGGTCTTACATTGCTTAAGACCTAGAGAAATACGACGACGTTCTTCATCGATGTCTAGAACTAGAACTTCAACTTCATCACCTAAGTTAACAACTTTAGATGGGTGGATGTTCTTGTTAGTCCAATCCATTTCAGAAACGTGAACAAGACCTTCAACGCCTTCTTCGATTTCAACGAAACAACCGTAGTCAGTTAAGTTCGTTACGCGACCAGTAAGACGAGTGCTTTCTGGGTAGCGCTTGCTGATTTCTAACCATGGATCTTCGCCAAGTTGCTTAAGACCTAGTGATACGCGAGTACGCTCACGGTCATACTTAAGAACTTTAACGTTGATTTCGTCACCAACATTAACGATTTCAGATGGGTGCTTAACACGCTTCCAAGCCATATCAGTGATATGTAGAAGACCGTCAACGCCACCTAAGTCTACGAATGCACCGTAGTCAGTAAGGTTCTTAACGATACCCTTAACTGCTTGACCTTCTTGAAGGTTCTCAAGAAGAGCATCACGCTCTGCACTGCTTTCTGATTCGATAACAGCACGACGTGAAACAACAACGTTGTTACGCTTCTGGTCAAGTTTGATAACTTTGAATTCTAATTCTTTGTACTCTAGGTGAGCAGTATCGCGAACTGGGCGAACGTCTACTAGAGAACCTGGTAAGAAGGCACGGATACCGTTTAATTCAACAGTGAAACCACCTTTAACTTTACCATTGATGATACCGATAACAGTTTCAGCATCTTCGTAAGCTTTTTCTAGAACAATCCAAGCTTCGTGACGTTTCGCTTTTTCACGAGATAATTGAGTTTCACCGAAACCGTCTTCAACAGAGTCAAGTGCAACATCAACTTCGTCGCCAACAGCGATTTCTAAAACACCTTGAGCGTTTTTGAATTCGTCAGCAGAAATTGGGCTTTCAGACTTAAGACCAGCGTCAACTAGTACAGTACCGTTTTCGATGCGTACAACTACACCACGTACGATAGAACCAGGACGGAACTCAAGTTCATTTAGGGATTGTTCAAATAGATCAGCAAAAGATTCAGTCATTTTATGATTACTTTCTTTTATAAACCACCATCCATCCTGGATGTGGAGTCAATTAATTTATTTACATCATCCGTGATATAAATGTTGTTTCATAATCTCTCAGAATTAAGAAATTACGTTAAGTTTTTATTGATGTGTTCAAGCACAAGCTCAAGCACTTCATTAATACCTATACCACTAGTATCAATCACTAGCGCATCATCTGCAGGCACTAAAGGTGAGACTGAACGATTAATATCGCGGTCATCACGTTCAATGATTTCAGATAAAAGGCGATCGATATTAACATCGAAGCCCTTGTCCTGCAACTGTTTATAGCGTCGCTGCGCCCTTTCCTCTGCTGATGCAGTAAGGAAAATCTTAGCTGGAGCATTAGGAAAAACGACCGTCCCCATGTCTCTGCCATCGGCGACTAAACCAGGTGTGTTACTAAAAGCACGCTGACGACGCAATAATGCTTCGCGAACTCGAGGAAATGCAGCAATTTTTGACGCTGCATTGCCACATTCTTGAGTACGGATGCTGGTAGATACATCTTCGCCTTCAAGAATCACTTTAACTTGTTCAGTACCTGTTAAAAACTGCACATCTAAATGAGCAGCAAGTAAGGTAATAGCTTCTTCATTCTCTAATTCAACATTGTGATGAATCGCAGCAAGGGCTAATACGCGATAGATAGCACCGCTATCTAATAAGTGCCAATCTAGTTTCTCTGCGACTAATTGACATATGGTCCCTTTCCCTGCACCGCTTGGTCCGTCGATTGTGACTACTGGAGCACGTTCAGACATAAATTCCTCCGAAAAAAAACAATCTTCCATGAAAGTATAAAAAGGTTCATCAAAATGAGCGGGCGGCATTGTATAACAATTTTGATGAAAAAACTGGAGTATTTTGTAAGTTCACTAACCAGATCAAAACAACGGCAGTATATTGACTGCCGTCATTTAATTGGTCGATGAAATCAACAGCCTTATTGAGCTAAACGAGCAAACTCAGCGAAATAGGTAGGGAATGTTTTAGACGTGCAATCTGGGTCATTGATGGTAATCCCGCAGTCAGCAAAGGCTAACATAGAAAAACACATAGCCATACGATGATCATTATAAGTATCAATTGCTGCAGTATTTAACTTAGCTGGCGGAGTAACAGCAATAAAGTCATGACCTTCTTCTACAGTGGCACCGACTTTACGGAGTTCAGTTGCCATAGCTGATAAGCGGTCAGTTTCTTTAATTCTCCAATTGTAAATATTTGTTATACGTGTGGTCCCCTCAGCAAATAACGCAGCTGTCGCGATGGTCATTGCCGCATCAGGAATATGATTCATATCTAAATCAACAGCCGTTAGCTTTGCTTGGCGTGCAATAATGTAATCATCACCCCACTCAATGTCTGCACCCATTTTTTCAAGTACATCTGCAAATTTCACATCCCCTTGAATACTTAATTTACCAACACCAGTAACTTTAACTTCACCACCTTGAATTGCACCAGCAGCGAGAAAATAAGAAGCTGATGATGCATCACCTTCAACAAGCACTTTGCCCGGTGAAGCATATTGCTGACCAGTTTGAATTTCAAAACGGCGGTAATCATGATTAATGACTTCAACACCAAACTGAGCCATTAATGCAATGGTAATATCAATATAAGGCTTTGAAACTAACTCGCCCTTGATATTTATGTTTACTGTGTCTTTAGTTAATGGGGCAACCATTAATAATGCCGTTAAAAATTGGCTAGATAAATCACCTGCGATTTCAACTTCTCCGCCATTTAAGCCGTCAGCATTAATAGTTAAAGGTGGAAAGCCATCATTCTTAAGGTAAGTTATATTTGCACCTAACTGACGTAACGAATCAACTAAATCTCCAATAGGTCTTTCTTCCATGCGAGGTTCACCTGTTAAGGTAAACTCACCTGAACCTAACGTAAGTGCTGCACATAATGGGCGCATTGCCGTGCCTGCATTACCTAAAAATAAAGTCTGTGCTTGCTGAGCACTTAATGGCTTGCCTAAACCTTCTAATTCACACACGGTGTTGTTTTCAGACAATTGGTACTCAACGCCTAATTGCTTTAATGATGCCAACATATAGCGAATATCGTCTGAATCTAATAAATTTGTCAGGGTTGTTTTCCCTTTTGCTAGCGTAGCTAACAATAATGCTCTATTTGATATGCTCTTTGAGCCAGGGATATTAACGACACCATTTACTTTGTTAACGGGTTCTAGACGCAATTGTTTCATTAGCGATTCTTCTTAAATGATTTCTAGCTAAACGCGAGAATGACTGAAGGCAAAAGATAAAGACAGCTTTGTCAATTTATCTATACGATTTGGGCACTATCAAATTGAATAATTATTCTTGCCTACAAATTTACTGATTGCAGCCCATGATTCAAGGGAAATATGACATTTATTTACTGTTTTTAAGCCAACTTGAATAAAATGAATGAAAAACAGCCTGTTTAACTTAAAGTCAGAGCCTGTTCTGCACTATTGAACCGTAAACTGTAAACTTTCGGCTCATAAAAATAAGCTTTTTGGTGTTATTAAAAAAAAGGCATTTCATTCAGTATTTAATCTACGTTACCCTTAAGTTAATCCTACTAAAACTGAATAATAAATAAGGTCAACAGTCATGTTCAAAACATTAACTGCTATGCCAGCCGATCCAATCTTAGGTTTGCTCACTCAATACCGCCAAGACAATCACTCACAGAAAATAGATTTAGGTGTTGGCGTCTATAAAGATCCAGCGGGTCACACACCCATTCTGGAATGTGTAAAAACAGCAGAAAAAATGCGTACAGAAACTGAAACCACCAAAGTTTACATTGGCCCAACCGGATCAGAGTCGTTTAATCAATTAATGTCTGAACTTGCATTTGGACAAAGTCATACAGCATTGCTTGCTGATCGTATTCGCACAGTGTCAACACCAGGCGGTACTGGCGCATTGAGAGTGGCAGCTGAATTTATTAAAAGTTGTAACCCCAATGCCGTCATTTGGGTTAGCGATCCAACTTGGGCAAATCACACTGGCCTATTTGAAGCTGCTGGCTTAACGGTTAAAACCTATCCTTATTATGACTATGACACTAAAACCCTTAAATTTGATCAAATGGTCGATGCATTAAAACAAATCAATAAAGATGACGTCGTTTTATTGCATGCATGTTGTCACAACCCGAGTGGAATGGATTTAACTCAATCGCAATGGGATGAAGTAATTAGCATCACAGCTCAGCAAGGCTTCACACCACTGATTGATATGGCTTATCAAGGTTTTGGTGATGGTGTCGATGAAGATGCCTATGGCGTTCGCCAGATGGCTGCGGCTGTAGAGGAAATGATTTTATGTAGTTCGTGCTCTAAAAACTTCGGTTTATACCGTGAGCGTATTGGCGCATGTACTATTGTCGCTGATAATAGCCAAGCTGCAAACGTTGCTTTTTCTGTTCTACTGTATGTTGTGCGTTGTATCTACTCTATGCCGCCAGCACACGGAGCAGCATTGGTTGAGACCATACTTGGAAATCCAGAGTTAAAACAAGCATGGTTAAATGAATTAACAGTCATGCGCGATCGCATTAACGGCAACCGTCAAATGCTGGTGAGTAAGTTAATTGAAAACGGTGTTGAGCAAGATTTCAGCTTCATTGCTAAACAAAAAGGAATGTTCTCCTTCTTAGGTATTAACCCTGAACAAGTAGAAACGCTTAAGCAGCAACACAGTATTTATATGGTAGGTTCAAGCCGGATGAGTATTGCTGGTATCAGTGAAGCAAACGTTGATTATCTGGCTAAATCAATCGCGACAATTTTATAATCAACATCACTAAATACATATAAACTAAAAAGCGAACGACATTAATGTCATTCGCTTTTTTATTTATGATTAGCTTAAACAGTTATGCGCTATGTTGCTTTGCAAACGTTTCCATAAAGTTAACCAAAGCTTGAACACCTGATAATGGCATCGCATTATAAATACTTGCTCTCATGCCACCGACAATACGATGTCCTTTAAGCGCAACAAGACCCACCTGCTCCGCTTGCTTTAAAAACTCACTATCTAGACTGTTGTCAGTTAACTGAAAAGTGACGTTCATTCTTGAACGGTTTTCTGCTTTAACACCATTTTTATAAAACGGATTACTGTCTATGCACTGATACAGTAAATCCGCTTTTTGTTTATTGATTTTTTCTATCTCAGTAACGCCACCTTGCGCAGTCAACCAATCAAACACTTCTGCGGCAAGATACCATGCAAAAGTTGGTGGTGTATTAAACATAGAATCGTTCGCCTGCGCGACACTGTAATCCATAATTGAAGACTGAGCTAAGCTCGGCAGTTTCAACATATCGTCACGAACAATGACAATAGATAAACCTGATGGGCCGATATTTTTTTGAGCGCCGGCATAGATCAGCCCATACTTACTAACGTCTATTTGGCGTGACATAATCGTTGAAGATAAATCAACCACCACAGGCCATGGGCTTTCAAGTGATTCAAATATTTCTATGCCGTCAACGGTCTCATTGGCACAAAAATGGACATAGCGATAATCTTTATCAATGGCATTGAGATCAGGAAGAACAACTTGATTGACACCATCACATTTCTCGACAATGTTCATTTGATCAATATTGTCATCACCCACCAATTTAACCGCTTCTTTAACCGCTGCTGTTGACCATTGGCCATTAACTAAATACAAAGCCTTACCGTTATCACCTAAAAAGTTATTAACAACATTGGTGAATTGACCACGACCACCACCATGCATAAATAACACATGATAGTTTTCTGGGATCTCCATTAATGCGCGTAATGTTTTTTCAGCATGTTGAGTTAATGCAATGAACTCTTTACTTCGATGGCTAATTTCCATGACGGAGACACCTAAACCATTCCAATCAATTAGTTCTTGCTGCGCTTTTTGCATTACAGCTTGTGGTAACATGGCAGGTCCAGCACAAAAATTATAAATAGCGCTCACAGCATTGTCCTTTATCGTTTTTAGTTAAAACATTAAATTGATAGCATTTTGACATGCAGTATATCCCAACTGTTTCACAGCTAAAATGAAAAATAATCATAAAGCAGATCAAGCATGATTTAATTACTCAAAATATACTTTTAAATACTATCAACAAAGCATTTTTTGATAGAATCTACTGGTCAATTATCAATAAATAACCTGCTATTTTATTAAGTGCTGCATAAGTAAACTACGGCACTATTTTTATGTTTAAAATGAAACAGATTTTTTGAATTTACATGACGAGTCACTAGTAAATATCATTAAATTAAACAACAATACTTGTATACAAATGAGTAACAAACGTCCTTTTTAGTTATAGACGTCAACACAATAATAAATAAACCGTATTAACGGTCATTGGAACTGTACATGTTTTTAAAACCTATATTATTTTTAGGCGCTGTATCTTTTGTTAGTTTGCTCCCTACTTCCTTAATAGCTGCAGAGCAATCTGACTATTCTCCTTTAGCCGACAGCTTTAAACAGCGTTTTCATCAACAGCTTAAAACAAGCAAAGTGCCAGGTGGCGCATTTGTGATAGTTGAGGGCGACAAAGTGCTGAAACTCAGTACATATGGTAAACGAACAAAAGGCGGCAGTTTGAATGTCAATGCAGACACTGTATTTAGATTAGCGTCTGTATCTAAAACTTTTGCTGGCACGTTAGCCAGTATGTTGGTCAATGAGAAAAAATTAAATTGGCAACAGCCGATCAAAAGCTACTTGCCAGAGTTTACCCTTGCCGACAAACAAAAAGCGCAGCAAATCAATCTCGGTCATATCATTGGACAAAGTACCGGCTTGATGCCAAATAGCTATGATAATTTAATCAATGCCAATGTGGGCATGGAAAGAATTATCAACAAATTCTCTGAGCTCACCCCGATGTGTTCTCCTGGGGTCTGTTACAGCTACCAGAATGTAGCATTTTCATTTATTCAAGACGCAATAGAACAGCAATCGGGTCAATCTTATGAATCTTTACTGCAAAATAAGATATTTTCACCTTTAGATATGAAGTCAGCATCCATTGGTTATGACGCATTCGATCAGCAAAGTAATCGCGCTGAACCACACGTAAAAACGAAATCAGGGTTCAGAAAAGTAAAAGTAAAACCCAATTATTACAAATTAGCACCTGCTGCTGGTGTTAATGCCAGCATTACTGATATGTCAAAATGGCTAATTGCCAATCTAGGTGAAAACCCTGGGGTTCTGTCCAACAGTGTGATTAAAGATGTTACTACCCCAGGTGTTAGAACAACAAAAGAACTACGCCGCCGCGATTGGAGAACTTATCTAGATAATGCTCATTACGGTAAAGGTTGGCGAGTTTATGAATTTGAAGGTAGACCATTAATCTATCATGCTGGATGGGTGGCTGGTTATGTTGCCGAAGTCTCCTACTCACCTGAATTAAATATCGGTATGGCAATGTTACTTAATGGAGAATCAAGGGTTATTGCTAAACTTAGTTCGGCATTTTGGCGTGATACATTTAAACGTGCAGATGTCCTCGCCAGTAATACATCAGCGAACTAAAACTGAATAGAACTGAGCTGAACTATAGCTGAACTAATATAAGTTAAATTAAGTTAAGTAATCAAGCGGTCTTAAACAAGTTAATCCATCGAGTGGTGAATACTTGTGACAGCGAATAACTGTAGCCATTTACGCATTAAGTAGGTAAGTAAGTGAGCAAACAACACTAAACCAAACACTGTAGTTTGAGACAATTTACAAACCTATAATTAAAAACACTAAAGCTGTGTTTACGCTAAGTTTAACGTTATCGATTATAAAAAAGAACCAATAAAAAAGGATGCCATTGGCATCCTTTTTTTGTTTCAGCAAATAACTCGATTAAGCATCTGCTTCTGGTGTATCAGTCGCATCGTCAGCAGTATTTTCTACTGCAGCTGTTTCAGACTCTTCGCCTTCAACAAACTCTTCTTCTGGGACTTCAATTTCATCAAGTCTTTGCAAACCGACTACTTTTTCATCTTCAGCAGTACGAATGATTGTCACACCTTGTGTGTTACGACCAATCAATGAAACACCGTTAGAAGGAGTACGTACCAGAGTACCTTTGTTACTAATCAGCATGATTTCTTCAGATTCAGTCACCTGAACAGCGCCAACGACTGCACCGTTACGCTCACTCACCTTGATTGAAACAACACCTTTAGTGCCACGGCTCTTAGCTGGGTACTCAGATAGGTCTGTACGCTTACCGTAACCATTTTCAGTTACCGTAAGAATAGAGCCATCTTCTTTAGGAATGATCATTGAAACAACTTTTTGACCATCTTCAAGTTTGATACCACGAACACCCGTTGCCGTACGACCCATTGGACGGATAGCAATCAGATCTTCACCAGTCTCAGGATCTTTCTTCACTTCACCCGTTTCAGAATCACGTACTTTCTCGTTAAAGCGAACAACTTTACCTTCATTCGAGAACAACATGATGTCATCACTACCATTAGTAATATCAACACCAATTAACTGGTCATCATCTTTCAGGTTAACTGCAATAATACCGTTTGCACGAGGATTACTATAAGCAGTTAATGCTGTTTTCTTAACGGTACCGTGAGCGGTAGCCATGACAATAAACTTATCATCAGCATATTCACGCACAGGTAGAATCGCAGTAATACGTTCACCATCAGAAAGCGGTAACAAGTTAATGATTGGACGGCCACGCGCTGTGCGGCTTGCCAACGGTAACTGGTAAACTTTAAGCCAGTACATTTTACCGAAGTCAGAGAAACAAAGAATCGTGTCATGCGTATTGGCAACAAGCAGTTTTTCAACGAAATCTTCATCTTTCACTTTCGTTGCAGCTTTACCTTTACCACCACGGCGCTGCGCTTGGTAATCAGTCAATGGCTGATATTTAGCGTAACCCATGTGTGATAGTGTCACCACGACATCTTCTTCGTTAATTAAGTCTTCAAGACTCATATCAACTTCGTTTTGATTAATCACAGTACGACGAGCATCACCGTATTGTTCTAGAATCTCTTCTAACTCTTCTTTGATGACTTCCATCAAGCGTTCAGGGCTACGTAGAATAAACAATAGACCTGCAATGAACTCGAGTAACTCTTCATATTCAGCAAGAATTTTTTCATGTTCAAGGCCCGTTAGGCGATGTAAACGAAGCTCTAGAATTGCCTGTGCTTGCTGCTCAGTTAAGAAGTATTCGCCATCACGAATACCAAATTCTGGCTCTAACCACTCAGGACGAGCTGCTTCATCACCTGCTTTTTCAAGCATGCCTTGTACATTTCCTAGCTTCCAACCTTGCTCTACTAATTTAACCTTAGCTTCTGCAGGAGTTGGTGAAGCCTTAATTAACGCAATGATTGGATCAATGTTAGCCAATGCAATAGCAAGTGCTTCTAGGATATGTGCACGTTCACGTGCTTTACGTAATTCAAATACGGTTCTACGTGTAACGACTTCACGGCGGTGAAGGATGAAACACTCAAGCATTTCTTTTAAGTTAAACAGTTTTGGTTGACCATTTGTCAACGCAACCATGTTAATACCAAAAGAGCACTGCATTTGAGTTTGAGCGTATAGGTTATTAAGTACAACCTCGCCAACTTCACCACGTTTAATTTCAATAACAATACGCATACCGTCTTTATCAGACTCGTCGCGTAAGCCACTGATACCTTCTATTTTCTTATCTTTTACAAGCTCAGCGATTTTTTCAATCAAACGCGCTTTGTTAACCTGATAAGGAATTTCAGTAACGATAATACGTTCACGGCCATTCTCTTCTTCAACTGCAGCTTTTGAGCGCATAACAGCACGGCCACGGCCAGTTTTGTATGCATCAATGATACCTTTACGGCCATTGATAGATGCTGCTGTTGGGAAGTCAGGACCTGGAATGTGTTCCATTAGCTGTTCAATTGAAAGACTTGGCTCTTCAATTAACGCTAAGCAACCACCGATCACTTCAGAAATGTTGTGAGGAGGTATATTGGTTGCCATACCGACAGCGATACCAGAAGAACCATTAATTAATAATGTCGGTACACGCGTTGGTAATACAGCAGGAATAAACTCAGTACCATCATAGTTAGGTACATAATCTACTGTTTCTTTTTCTAAATCGGCTAATAATGAATGAGCCAATTTTTCCATGCGAATTTCTGTATAACGCATTGCTGCTGCAGAATCGCCATCAACTGAACCAAAGTTACCTTGGCCGTCAACAAGCGTATAACGCATAGAGAATGGCTGAGCCATACGTACGATTGTATCGTATACAGCAGAGTCACCATGTGGGTGATACTTACCGATTACGTCACCAACAACACGAGCTGATTTTTTATAAGGCTTATTAAAGTCGTTCTTTAATTCGTTCATTGCAAAAAGCACACGACGGTGAACCGGTTTTAAACCGTCACGAACGTCGGGTAATGCACGACCTACGATTACACTCATTGCATAATCTAAATAAGAATTTTTTAGTTCGTCTTCGATGTTAATTGGCGAAATTGATGATGCCAGATCAGTCATAAACTGCTCGTTCCCCTAAAATTAGCGCACAATAATTATTCCATTTTATTGTGTAGCTCAAAAACGTGATTTGGCATTCTAACACAGATATAAAAAGTGGCTAGACCCTAGGACAACGAAAAGTTAAAGCAAGTGAAAAACTGAATAAAAACAGCAAGAATAAGTCAATATTGTTTAGGTTTCTCTACTATTTAAATTACGAAAATGGTTTAACAAATATCGGATGTCCTTTTTATCTACAAATAGTGTTGAATATATAACCAACTAGAAATGAATCTTGTTTCATCTCACTATGTTTATTGCAACGGATGGTTATAATGCATGCAATAATCACTAATAAATCATGGGTCCTTGCAATGTCGAATCAAGAACACACCACTCAACAAAATGTTGATCATCAAGAAATCGAAAAATTTGCCAATATGGCTGAGTCTTGGTGGGATCCAAATGGTGACTTTAAACCTTTACATTTGCTGAACCCATTGCGATTAAATTATATCGACCAAACCTGTGGTGGTTTGTTTGGTAAAACAGTCGTTGATATTGGTTGCGGTGGTGGCATTTTGTCTGAAAGCATGGCAAAAATAGGCGCGAAAGTGACTGGGCTTGATATGGGTGAAGCCCAAATAGAAGTGGCAAAGCTGCATGCATTAGAAACAGGCGTGACAGTGGATTACGACACAATGACAGCTGAAGAGCATGCTGGTGCAAACCCTGCTAAATACGATGTTGTCACTTGTATGGAGATGCTTGAGCACGTCCCTGACCCATTATCTGTGATTCAAGCCTGTTGTGACATGGTAAAACCTGAAGGTTATGTGTTCTTCTCAACCATTAACCGCAATATGATGTCTTATATACAAGCCATTGTAGGTGCTGAATATGTATTAAAAATGCTGCCAGTCGGCACACACGATCACAGTAAGTTTATTAAACCATCTGAGTTAATAAATTTAGTGGATAAAACAGATCTAATTTGTCGTGATGCCCTAGGCATTACCCATAACCCATTATCGGGTGTATATAAGTACACTAATAAAGTTGACGTTAATTATATGATTGCCACTCAAAAAGTGGCTGACTAATTAATAGTTTTCATAGGTAGCATCAAATACGGTGCTGCCAGAGGCAAAATGCTTCGTTGGCAGAATTGGCTTTGACAAAGAGTGCTAATCCGTTTTGCTCATTGATAAAGTGTCGATTACGTAACTAAGGGATGTATGAATTCGATTAAAGCAGTGTTGTTTGATTTAGATGGTACTCTTGCTGATACCGCCCCAGATTTGATTCATGCATTAAATTTAAGCCTACAAGAACGCGGCATTGAGTCTAAAAGCGTTGATGAATTACGTTACTCAGCTTCTCATGGAAGTTTGGCACTGGTTAAAGCCGGAGTGCCACACCTTGATGAAGCATCTCAAATTGAAATTCAACAATCCTTATTGGCCTACTACAAACTAGTCAATGGTGAGAAAGCGAAATTATTTCAAGGATTCGAAGCCTTCCTAACTTTATTAGATAGTCATAATATCCCATTTGGGATCGTCACTAACAAGCAAGCTAAGTTTACTCGCCCTCTAGTCTGTGCTTTAGGGCTGACTAAAAGGGCCAAAACGGTAATTAGCGGTGACTCAACTCAATATCCAAAACCACATACTGCGCCAATGTTATTAGCCGCTCAACAAATTGACTGTCTACCAGAGCACATCTTATACCTTGGTGACGCTGAGCGTGACTTAGTCGCGGCAGAAAAAGCAGGTATGATTGGTGGGACGGCATTGTGGGGTTATTTGTCTGAATCTGATACACCGTCACAATGGCCAAGCCAACTTGAATTCGAATCAGTTCATGCGCTCCAGCAATACTTTCTAAACACTGTGCTCTAAACACTGTGCTCTAATCACTGAGCTCTAAAAACTGTTCTCTAAACACTGTTATCTAAACACTCTTCTCTAAGTACTGGGGCATTTTCATTCGTTTACCGTACTTTAAGACTAATTTTGACAGTGTTTTAATGGATTAAATAATATCAGTTTGGCTTAGCAAAACCTTTCTATAAAGATCAAACTATTTTTTCAACAAAACAATCGATCGCTGAATATTGTAGCGATCAAACCGAACTCGTTCTTCGTTCAAAATTTAACCTAGCCTAATTATTCAAAGCGTAATTTGCGTTAGCAGGTTAGCTTTTACTAACTTGTTTCACTATACATAAGATATCCACAAGTTATTCAGTAAAATCTTGCTTGCAAAAGTACGCCAACCTCACTATCTTGTATGTATCAAATTTAAAAACACCATATCTTGTGTATGACATCACCACGAGACACTAGCTTAAAAAGCTCAGTATCTCGCTGTATCACTAGTATTTTTGTAAATTTAATGTTGTAAATGCTTTTGGATGATCGACTTACAAGGGAACGTAATGTGATTTATTGGCGATCGTAAGCAGTACGGTTAAACAAGATCCAAATAATAAATTACACCAATAAATATAGAACCAAGGTCTCTTTTTAATGAACAGCAATATGACAGTCACTAAACGTAGTGGCGAGCGCGAAACAATCGATTTAGACAAAATTCATCGCGTTATCGAATGGGCAGCAAAAGGACTGAATAACGTATCAGTCTCTGAAGTAGAATTACGATCACACCTGCAGTTTTTTGATGGTATTCCAACTGAAGCTATTCATGAAACTATTATTAAAGCCGCTGCGGATTTAATTTCTCCAGAAT
Organism: Shewanella sp. 10N.286.52.E4; assembly: GCF_041468785.1. Classification (NCBI taxonomy): domain Bacteria; kingdom Pseudomonadati; phylum Pseudomonadota; class Gammaproteobacteria; order Alteromonadales; family Shewanellaceae; genus Shewanella; species Shewanella sp. 10N.286.52.E4. Next base: position 38,514 of record NZ_JBFRJJ010000002.1, on the reverse strand, counting down.
CGCCAGATTATCAATTTCTTGCTGCACGCTTAGCTGTTTTCCATCTTCGTAAAAAAGCCTTTGGCCAATTTGAGCCTCCAAAGTTAGTCGACCAAGTTAACCGTTTAGTAGAAATCGGTAAATACGATAAGCACATCGTTGAAGACTACACAGCTGAAGAATTAACCATTCTTGACAGCTACATGGATCATTGGCGTGATATGAACTTTTCATATGCTGCAGTTAAGCAGTTAGAAGGTAAGTATCTAGTACAAAACCGTGTGACTAACGAAATATACGAGAGTGCCCAGTTCCTTTATATTCTGGTCGCTGCATGTTTATTCGCTAAGTATCCAAAAGAAACCCGCCTTGACTACATCAAGCGCTTTTATGATGCGGTTTCTACTTTTAAGATTTCATTACCTACGCCGATTATGGCTGGTGTACGTACGCCGACTCGTCAGTTCAGCTCGTGTGTATTAATTGAATGTGATGACAGCTTAGATTCAATCAATGCTACAGCCTCTTCAATCGTTAAATACGTTAGCCAACGTGCTGGTATTGGTATTAACGCTGGTCGTATTCGTGCATTAGGAAGCCCTATTCGTGGCGGAGAAGCATTCCACACCGGTTGCTTACCTTTTTACAAATATTTCCAAACAGCAGTTAAGTCATGTTCACAGGGCGGTGTTCGCGGCGGTGCAGCAACCTTGTTCTACCCAATTTGGCATCTAGAAGTTGAATCTCTGCTGGTACTGAAAAATAACCGTGGTGTTGACGATAACCGTGTTCGTCACCTTGATTATGGTGTGCAATTAAACAAGCTGATGTATCAGCGTTTAATTAAGTCACAAAACATCAGCTTATTCAGCCCATCTGATGTGCCTGGTTTGTACGATGCATTCTTTGCTGACCAAGTTGAGTTTGAACGCCTTTATTTGCAGTATGAAGCTGACACTAGCATTCGTCGTAAAGAGATTAAAGCGGTTGAATTATTTTCACTAATGATGCAAGAACGTGCTTCCACTGGTCGTATTTACATTCAAAATGTTGACCATTGTAATACCCACAGCCCGTTTGATCCGAAAGTTGCACCAATCAAACAATCTAACCTTTGTTTAGAAATTGCCTTGCCAACTAAGCCAATGAAAAACATTGAAGATCCAAATGGTGAAATTGCCCTTTGTACTCTTTCAGCGCTAAACCTTGGTGCAATCAATGATTTATCAGAGCTAGAGCCTTTAGCTGATTTAGCCGTTCGTGCTTTGGATAACTTACTCGATTACCAAGATTACCCAATTATCTCTGCGCAACTTGGTTCAATGAATCGTCGTACGCTAGGTATAGGTGTAATTAACTTTGCAAATTACTTAGCAAAGAATGGCATGAAATATTCTGATGGCTCAGGTAACAACTTGACTCACAAAACCTTTGAAGCAATTCAATTCTACTTATTGAAAGCGTCAATGAACTTAGCCAAAGAGCAAGGTGCATGTCCGTTATTTAACGAAACGACTTATGCAGAAGGTATCTTGCCAATTGATACTTACAAACGTGACTTAGACAAAATCTGTGATGAACCATTACACATGGATTGGGAAGGATTACGTAGCGACATTAAAGCGCACGGTTTACGTAACTCTACGTTATCAGCATTGATGCCTTCAGAAACCTCTTCGCAGATTTCTAACGCGACCAACGGTATTGAACCACCACGTGGATTAATCAGCGTTAAAGCAAGTAAAGACGGTCAGTTAAAGCAAGTAGTACCAGATTTTGATGAGCTTAAGCATCAGTACGAATTGCTTTGGAATATGCCGAACAATAACGGTTATTTAGAATTAGTCGGGATTATGCAGAAGTTTATCGACCAAGCAATTTCTGCCAACACTAACTACGACCCTACTCGCTTTGACGGTCAAAAAGTTCCAATGCAAACCTTGCTTAAAGATTTGCTTACAGCCTACAAGTTGGGGGTAAAAACCCTTTACTATCACAACACTCGTGATGGTGCATCAGACAACTTAGACGACATTACTGTAGTCGAAAAAGAAGATGACGATTGTGCCGGCGGCGCTTGTAAAATTTAATCAATAATTAGCATATAATTGCGGGGACTTTCGCCGCTTTTTTGGGATATATAAATGGCTTACTCTACTTTTTGTCAAACACCGAACAATCCAATGAACGAACCAATGTTCATGGGCCAATCAGTTAATGTTGCGCGTTACGATCAACAAAAATATGAAGTTTTTGAAAAGTTAATTGAAAAGCAATTATCTTTTTTCTGGCGCCCAGAAGAAGTAGATGTAAGTAAAGATAAAATCGATTATCAAAGTTTGCCTGAGCATGAAAAGCACATTTTCATCTCAAACCTTAAATACCAAACGTTACTTGATTCTATTCAAGGCCGTTCACCAAACGTTGCCCTTTTGCCGTTAGTGTCGTTACCTGAATTAGAAACTTGGATTGAAACTTGGTCATTCTCAGAAACCATTCACTCACGTTCGTATACCCATATTATTCGTAACATCGTTAACGATCCTTCGGTTGTATTTGACGATATCGTTGTGAACGAAGAAATTCTGAAACGTGCTGGTGATATTGCTCAGTACTATGATGACCTCATTGAGTTAACTCAAGTATTCAATCTGCATGGTGAAGGCACGCACACGATTAATGGTAAAGAGATAGCTGTTAGCTCTCGTATCCTTAAAAAATCACTTTACCTGTGCATGATGTCAGTCAACGCTTTAGAAGCGATTCGTTTCTATGTCAGTTTTGCCTGTTCATTTGCTTTCGCGGAACGTAAGTTGATGGAAGGTAATGCTAAAATTATTCGCTTAATTGCTCGCGATGAAGCATTGCACTTAAATAGTACGCAGCACATAGTGAATATCATGCAAGGTGGTAAAGACGATCCTGAAATGGGCGAAATCGCTAAAGAATGTCACGATCAAGCCTACGATATTTTTTATAAAGCGGCTGAACAAGAAAAAGAATGGGCACAATACCTATTCAAAGATGGTTCAATGATTGGCTTAAATGAACAAATTTTATGTCAGTATGTTGAGTATATAACCAACCAACGTATGAAGGCTGTTAACTTACCGCAACCCTACCCAGAGCAAACTAATCCACTGCCTTGGATGAAAAACTGGTTAGAAAGTGACGCTGTTCAAGTAGCGCCGCAGGAAGTTGAAGTTTCATCATACTTAGTGGGACAGATTGACTCTGCAGTCGACAGTGATGAGTTCTCTGATTTTGACCTATAAGCACGATTTTAAAAAAGCGCCCATTGTCAGTTTAAATGGCGAACCAGTGTTGCTGTTCAACCAGCAGCAACACACACTACTTGAAGTATTAGAAACTAAAAAAGTAAATATTTTCTCTGAATGTAGAAATGGTTTTTGTGGCGCTTGTAAAACCAAGGTCAACAAAGGCAGCGTTCGTTACCTTACTAAGCCATTGATTGAGCTTAAACAAGATGAATGCTTACCTTGTTGCTGCGTGCCTGATACAAATCTAGATCTAGATTTGACCACAGATGAGCCCAGTAACTTATATGTTCAACATAACAAGTCTGTGGTTTTCTTAGATTAAGCTAAGGTGAATTGTCTTAAAAAAAGCACTAACCCTTGGCTTTCTTTGCCTCATTAAACATTTTATCAACTTCACCAAACATCCAATTCATAATATTACCCGCCCCTTTATCGCGACGCTTTACCAATCCCATTTCAATCAATAAAGAATCTGGAATGTGATAACAACTCAATTCTTTAATTTCACCAGAATACCAAGACGAGTCAGCAATGTGCTCAGGCACTAGCGCCCAACCTAAACCTCTTATGACCAAAGACGTAATATAGTAATAGCTATCAACATGCCAACAGTTTGCCGAAATGGGCTTACTCTGGGTTTGTAAATCACATATAACCAACTGTCGATACTGATTCAGTTCAGCTATATTGGGTGTTGGAACATTTGCTAGCGGATGATTTACTGAAACAATCAAAGATTGATGAAAACTGTCTATGCTAAAAAACTCAAGTCGCTCACAGAGTTGTTCATTACGAAACAAAATACCTAAATCTGCTTTGCCATCATCAACCCATTGAGCAATGTCATCTCTTGAACCATTCAAAATAGTCAGTTTTAACAAAGGGAATGTATTGGCCGTTTTATCAAAAAAAGCCTCAAATGTAGAAATTGGTACAGCTTCGTCAATAGCAATAGTCAATGCAAGCTCATCCTCTGTTTGCACTGTCATTGCACGTGAATTTAATCGTTCACATTGTGCTAGTACTGCTTTCGCTTCGATGAACATCTGTTCGCCTTGCTCTGTAAGTACTGGCATACGCCCTGTTCTATCGAAAAGTTTAAAACCTAAATCTATTTCTAAATTGGCTACCGCAGTACTCACGCGAGACTGCGCTTTACCTAATGAACGCGCAGCAGAGGAAAATGATCCCATATTCGCCGCCGCAACAAATGCTTGTAACTGTTCTATAGACCAGTTCATGTTGACTCCCGCTAAAACACTATCCGAAAATCGGATAGATACTAACTTTATTCTATCTTATAAATAGCCATAATGGACAACATTAAGTCTGTAAATTTATTTGAGTGTGTAGAATGTCTAACCTTATTTCAAAACCATCAAGTTTGACGGTCAGCCAGCATTTCTGGAAATATGCCATCCCTTCTATTGCTGCTATGCTCGTCAGCGGCTTATATCAGATTATTGATGGCATTTTTGTTGGTCACTATGTGGGTTTTGAAGGTTTAGCTGGGATCAACATGGCTTGGCCAGTAATCTGCTGTATCGCCGGTGTTGGAATGATGATTGGCATGGGCGGTGGTAGTTTATTATCCATCAGCCGTGGCGAAAATAAACCTGAAGACGGACAGCGTGTATTAAATAATGCCATCGCACTAATTGTGTTGTTAAGTATTGCTGCTGCCGTATTCATTCAACTATGGGGTGAATCGTTATTATTGTTACAGTCAGCTAGCGGCGCTAACTACACCATGGCAATGGACTATATTGAAGTATTTGCTTATGGTGCATTCTTTACTGCAGCGGCAACAGCTTTACCGCTATTAGTACGAAACGATGAAAACCCAGGTCTTGCCACAAAGCTTTTAATCGTTGGTGCCACGCTAAATATTGCATTGGATTATTTGTTAATTGCCGTCTATCCATTGGGCTTAAAGGGCGCAGCGATTGCGACATTAGTGTCACAAGCGGTCGTAGTTGTACTCGGTTTCAGCTACTTTTTCTCATCAAAAGCCAATACAAAAGCCAAACTTAATCTAAGTTCTATTTGCTTTTCTCAAATGAAACATATCATTGTGCTCGGTAGCTCCAGTTTGTTTATGTTTTTATACTTCAGTTTTATTATTGCGCTGCATAACTATTTGTTTATGAAGTTCGGCTCTGCTGTTCATGTTGCCGCTTTTGCCATCGTAGGATACGTGGCTACCACCTTCTTTTTATTAGCTGAAGGTATTGCAAGTGGTATGCAACCACCTGTGAGTTACTACTACGGCGCAAAAGAAGTCAGCAATATCAAAGCGACGGTAAAACTCGCTGTTAAAGTCATTATGGTATTAGCCGTATCAACAGTGACCTTTATCAATGTGTTCCCTGAGTTTGTTATCGGTTTTTTTAGCAGTCAAGACCAAGCTTTAATGGCTGAAACCTTGATTGGGATGAGATTACATTTATTTGCTTTGGTGTTAGATGGACTTATTTTTATCGCTACCATGTATTTTATGGCAGTTAACCAAGGTGGTCGTTCATTAACGATTTCATTGGGTAATATGCTAATTCAAATACCCTTTCTATTAATGCTACCTTCTTTACTTGGGGTTAATGGCATTTGGTTATCAGTGCCCTTATCTAATATCGCTTTGTGTATTATTCTGTCACCATTAATTTTCAGTGAGATTAAACGGATCAATCAATTAGGTGAGCAGCCAACAAAGAGGGATTTGCATACTTTCAGTGAACTTAACGCCTCTTAATCGATGCATGGATGAATATTGCTCCGCAGTTAATGCTCATTACAACTTGATAAAATAAACTCGCCATATATATACATCCATTATGTGGCGAGTGTAGATTCAGCATTGTCATAACCCTTCAAAATCCTTCATAACCTGCCATGAAAAAGAGTTGTATTTAATCCGCTCGTCTTCAGCTCAAAATACCTGCTGTTTACAAGCTTAAGTACTAAGCAAAAAGTTATTAGCAATCAGCAATATTCATCTTTGGCATACAATTTTACACTTTTAGTGTTCAATAACTTCGACTTATGTTAGTTAGTTGTTAATATCCACTGGCGTAAAATAAGATTAAATCATTATCTAAAATGGATTAAAACAACAATAAATAGGGACAATCATGATTAAAAAATCATTGAAATGGTTAGGACTTGGCACGTTAGGTGTTGCCACTATTGGTGCGAGTTTCGCTGCCCATGAGTGGTATGCCGATAAACCATTTATGTTTAGATCTTATCTAGATCGCCAAATGGTTAAGATGGCTTTTAAAGATCCTGAAGGGTTAACCTCTCTTGGATTTCTCGAGTCAGTTGGTATAAAAGGACATAATGCTCACCTTGATGATGTCGATCCATCTAACAGCAAAGCCATGTTTGATGAAATGAAAAGCTTTCGTGATGGCTTGCATCAATATGAAGATAATAATTTAGATGAAAATCAGCTTATATCGAAACAAATAGCCCTATATTTGACAGGTCTTATCGATGATTTCGACAAGTTTCAGTATCACACCTATCCGGCAAATCAAATGTTTGGCATTCAAAGTGGCTTCCCAAGTTTTATGGAGTCATCACATCAAGTGGCCACAGTTGAAGATGCCGAAAACTATCTTTCAAGAATGGGTGAACTAAACCGCAAATTTTCACAGTACCTATTAGCACTTCAAGAGCGTGAAGATCGCAATATCATTCCGCCACGCTTTGTGATTCAGCGAGTGCTTGATGAAATGCATGGTTTTGTTGCAACACCTGCAAATGAAAATATTCTTTATACTTCGCTTGTAACAAAATTTGATGCGACTGAAGAAATATCAGACGCTGAAAAAGCTAGACTACTTGCGCAAACAGAGCAAGCGATTATAGATTCAATATATCCCGCCTATGATTTATTCATCAATTATTTTGAAGCATTAAAACCCAAGGCTGGCACTGACGATGGATATTGGCATTTACCTCAAGGCGAGCAAGCCTATGCGTTAGCTTTAAAGCTATTTACTACAACAGATTACACCCCTGATTATATTCATGAATTGGGTTTAACCGAAGTCGCGCGTATCCAAGCAGAAATGTTAGTTATATTTGAGCAAGAAGGCATTGATACCAGTGATGGTTACCTTGCAGCAATGAACACGTTTTCTGATAAACCAGAATATTATTATGAAGACAGTGATGAAGGTAGAGCTCAAATCCTCGTCGACTACCAAACCATACTGGATCAAATTAATGACGGTCTAGATGACAGTTTTAACATTCGCCCAAAAGCTGGCATGGAAGTGGTTAGAATACCTGAGTTTAAAGAAAAAACAGCACCAGGAGCTTATTATCAAGGCCCCTCATTAGATGGAAGTCGCCCAGGGCGTTTCTTTGCAAATCTATATGATATAAAGACTTCACCTAAATATGCGATGCGTACATTAGCCTACCATGAGGGCATTCCAGGACATCACTTTCAAGTATCCATTGCTATGGAACTTGAAGGTATGCCTTTGTTGCGCAGATTTGCACCTTTTACAGCTTACTCAGAAGGTTGGGCATTATATGCTGAGCGTTTAGCTTATGAGCAAGGTTTTCAAAACACACCAGCAGATAACATAGGCCGCTTAACAGATGAGTTATTACGTGCCGTTCGCCTTGTCGTCGATACTGGCTTGCATCACAAACGCTGGACTCGAGAAGAGTCGATAGCATACATGAGCGCTAATACTGGCCGTGCGGAGCGTGATGTCATATCAGAAATTGAACGCTATATTGTCATGCCAGGCCAAGCGACATCTTACAAAGTTGGCATGATGAAAATTCTAGAGCTGCGACAAAAAGCTCAAGATAAACTCCAGGATAAATATGATATACGTGAGTTTCATGATGCGGTCCTTAAAAATGGTGCAATGCCTTTAGATTTATTGGAAACAGTCATCGATCAATATATAGAACAAAGGCTACAACAAGCTTAGAACTCGTTAAAATGTAACAATAAAATAAAAGAAAGGACTGCAAATGCAGTCCTTTCTTTGTTTTAAGGTTCTGTACTGAATGTCTTAGCCGTAAGTGTAGCTAGCACCTAATCCTAATGGGAATCCAATTGACCAATAAATTAATAACCACACACTCCAAATCGACAGTAGCGCCAAGCTAAATGGGAGCATCATTGAAATGAGCGTACCTATCCCAATCCCCTTCACGTAGCGTTGACAATAAACAACAACTAATGGGAAGTAAGGCATTAATGGCGTAATAATGTTGGAGCTTGAATCACCAATACGGTAAGCCGCTTGAGATAAATCAGGGCTGATATTAAGTTGCATCAACATAGGCACGAGCACTGGACCAATCAACGCCCATTTAGCAGATGAAGAACCCACAAACAAGTTAACGAAGCCCACTAGTAAGATCATACCTACCACAGTCACTTCTGCAGGTAGGTTTAAGGCTTTAAGCCCACCAGCGCCTTCAACGGCAATTAATGCGCCTAAGTTCGATGCTGAAAATGCTGCTACAAACTGTGCACAGAAAAATGCCATCACAATATAGTGAGACATACCACTCATTGACTTAGACATGGCTTGTACAACATCAGCTGAAGTTTTAAAGCTTCCAGTCATGTAACCATAAACTAAACCCGGCAACATAAAGAAGATAAAGATTAGCGGAACAATCGATTGCATTAGCGGTGCGCTAAAACTGGTAAGTGATCCATTAGCATCTCGCAATGTCGACGTTTCTGGAATGGCGAGTGAAAAGAAACCCACAATTGCAGCTAACATCACAGCTGAAGCAATCCTAAAAGCTTTCATTTCTTTCGCACTAGCTTGATCCATCTTAGGTAAGTCAACTTCGTCACGGTTAACTTTATGAGATTTATTCAATCTAGGCTCTAAGATTTTATCGGTTAAATACCAAATTACTAATGTAATAGGAATACAAGAAGACGCAGCAAAAAACCAGTTATTCAGAGGGTTTACTTGGATATCAGGGTCGACAATTTGCGCTGCTGACTGAGTAAAACTTTGCAATAATGGGTCGATACCTGATGGGATAAAGTTGGCACAAAATCCACCTGAAACGCCCGCAAACGCTGCCGCAATACCCGCTAATGGATGGCGGCCAACCGTAAAGAAAATAACCCCTGCTAAAGGAATAACCACCACATAACCTGCATCTGTAGCAGTATGAGATATAATCCCCACAAGTACGACAGCTGGCGTCAGGAACTTAGCGGGTGTGACTTTTAGCATTTGCTTTAATGCAGTATTAATAAAGCCAGATTGTTCAGCAATACCCACACCCAGCATAGCAACTAACACAACACCTAATGGCGCAAATGCGGTAAAAGTAGTTACCATTGAGGTTAAAAAATGGGTTAACGCATCTGCGCTCAATAAATTATTCACTTCAATAGGACTGTTTGTACGAGGATCTATCGCTTCAAAACTCACGCCGGAAAGCAGCGCAGAAATCCCCCACACAGCAAACATCAAAATTAAAAACAACATCGCTGGATCAGGTAATTTATTACCCACTCGCTCAATACCATCTAAAGCTCTACCTAAAAAGCCAGGCGCTTTTTCTGCAGATTCACTTTTTATTGTCATCACTTCCTACCTTGTCAGTTTTCGGCAAATCTCTATGCCAATGATATAATTATCATTACACAGAAAACCCACTCGAATCTGCTTAATATATTTTTTAGCCTTCAAGAATAAGCAATCAATCTGTAATTAAACTTAAATTCAAACTTAAGTAGTACATTAAGCAAGCAGTTAATTACACTTTTAATGGTTACTTAGAATATCAATCTTAATTACTTTTACTGTGTAGCAAACGATCTGTCATCTAAGTAATAAAAAAAGGGAGCACTGCTCCCTATTTATTAGAATATTGAATAACCCATTACCAAGGCAATGTTTGACCATTAGAGTGTTTAAACACACCAGAAGATGCCATATCCAAGTCATTAATCAGCCCAACAATCCGACTTGCTGATTCAACTGCTGAGATATCCCCACCATGGTTAACCATATCAGTCTGCACGTAGCCTGGATGATAAATACCAACAGCTATATTTTTATCAGCAAGATCATGACTTAACGACATTGAAGCCGCATTTAATGCCGCTTTCGACATGCGATAACCATAACGTCCGCCAGAAGTATTATCTTCAATAGAGCCCATACGCGAAGTGATCATCGCAACTTTACTGCCCGGATTAAGTTGATTTTGCAGTGAAGCAACAACCCTAAGCGGTGCAACGGCATTGACTTCAAACTGTTGTCTGATGGTATCTAAATTAAGATGTGATAATTGCTCATCGCGTAAAATACCTGCATTGCAAATAAGAATATCAATAGCCACACCCGCAAGCGAAGTGTGCATATTATGAATCCCCTTATCTGTCGCAACATCAATTTGTGTAATCACATTAATATCCAGTGCTTCTAATTCATCAGAAGTGTGGCGACACAAACCAAATACCTTACATCCTTGTTGCTTAAATAGTTGTGCTAAAGCTAAACCGATACCTCGGTTAGCCCCTGTAATAACAACGTTAGACATTACAATACCCTTAAAATCTTTGATAACATTAATGAAAAGTATCAATAAAATTGACACATACCAAGTCCTAAAACTTCACCATCCCGGTTTTGGTAACCGTATCGCTGATAAAATGATTCTTTACCTTTTACAGATAATAATCCTACAGTCGCTCCATTGCAGACCGTATCAGCCAAGTAACATTGAATATGTTCCATAATAAAATGCCCTAAGCCCTGACCTTGATAATGGTTTTTTACCACAACATCTTGTACATAATAAAACAAAGCTCCATCACCAATAATCCTGCCATAAGCAGCTAAATTATTGTCACAATATAAGCAAACATGAAATAAAGATTGATTCAAACTGTTTTGCGCCAGTGTTGGGTCCACTTCTCCCCAACCAGCATCAGCTCTTATTTGATTAAACGCTCGCACTGATGGCGAGTTGAAACATATTTTTACTTTATGTTCCTTATCATCATGGCGGACAAAATGGTCAAAAGATTGCTTTAGCAGATTAAGATTCATCGAAATCCCCCCGTGTTACCTATACGATAAGTGTAATGGCAGAATGTCGTTATCAACATTTAATGACTAACAAAGCAAAAAACCTAGCAAAATGCTAGGTTTTTAAAGCTAAACTGAGTTTCAGTTGAACTGAATACTGACAATAAAAATTAAATTGCCATCGCTAGCTCGGCGCCTTGACGGATTGCACGTTTAGCATCAAGTTCAGCCGCTACATCAACACCACCAATCAAATGAACAGGTAACCCTGTGGCTTTCATATCATCAACCAATGAGCGATTAGACTCTTGTCCAGCACATAACACGACATTATCAACAGCCAAAATTTCAGACTGCTCACCGACTTTTATATGCAAGCCTTGCTCATCAAATTTTTCATAACTGACGCCAGTTTTCATATTTACTTGATGTTGTTTCAATACACTTCGATGGATCCAGCCAGTTGTCTTTCCAAGGCCTTTACCCATTTTGGTCGTTTTGCGCTGCAGTAAATACACTTCTCGCTGCGGCTTATGTTGCACTGCATCAGTTAATCCACCGGCATGCTGGTACTCTTTATCGATACCCCATTGCTTTAACCATTTATCAGGCTGCAATGTTGTTGATTCTTGCTCACATAAGAAATGCGCAATATCAAAACCAATACCGCCAGCACCAATCAGGGCAACTCTTTCACCAATATAGGCTTCGCCTTTTAACACTTGCTGATAATCAACCACTTTTGGGTTATCAAAGCCTGGTAAGTCTAATGCACGTGGAACGACTCCAGATGCAATGATGACTTCATCAAATTGTTCATTAATAAACACTTCTGAATCTAAACGAGTATTAAGGCGTAGTTCGACATTATGTAATTTCATTTGGTTTGTGAAATAACGAATAGTTTCATCAAACTCTTCTTTACCCGGAATTTTTCGGGCTAAATTAAACTGACCACCGACTTCAGATTTAGCCTCAAATAGTACGACTTCATGACCACGCGATGCCGCATAAACCGAGAACGCCATACCCGCAGGGCCTGCGCCCATCACAGCTAAACGTTTTTTGTTTGTCGTAGGAGTAAAGTTGATTTCCGTTTCATAACACGCACGCGGATTAACTAAACATGTCGCTCGTTTTAACGCGAAAGTATGGTCTAAACAGGCTTGGTTACAACCAATACAGGTATTAATAAGTTCACTGGTGCCCGCAGCTGCTTTATTGACAAATTCAGCATCAGCTAAGAACGGACGCGCCATTGATACCATATCCGCCTGACCAGATGCGATGATTGATTCACCAATCTCTGGGGTGTTAATTCGGTTAGTTGCAATGAGCGGCACGGAGACTTCAGACTTAAGTTTTTCTGTTACCCATGAAAACGCACCACGGGGGACACTGGTAGAAATTGTCGGTACACGAGCTTCATGCCAACCGATACCCGTGTTAATAATTGAAACACCGGCGCTTTCTAACCATTTAGCTAATTTAACCACTTCTTCCCAAGTCGAGCCGTTATCAACTAAATCTAGCATTGAAAGTCTAAAAATAATGATGAAGTCTTTGCCTACTTTTTCACGTATAGCTTTAACGATTTCCAGTGGTAAACGGGCACGATTATCAAAACTTCCACCCCATTCATCTGTACGTTTGTTAGTACGAGAACTAATGAACTGGTTAATCAGATAACCTTCAGATCCCATCACTTCAACGCCATCATAACCGGCTTTTCTAGCAAGCTTAGCGCTATTAGCGTAATCAGCAATTGTGCCTTTTACTTGTCTGCCTGACATTTTTGATGGGGTAAACGGCGTAATAGGTGATTTTATTTTGCTTGGCGCTTGGCTAAACGGATGATAGCCATAACGACCCGCATGTAGAATTTGCATACATATTTTGCCATCCGCTTCATGCACTGCATCAGTGACGATACGGTGCTTACTCACCTGCCAAGGAAAACTCAACTGGCAAGCGTGTGGCGCTAAACGTCCACGAAAATTTGGAGCAATACCACCAGTGACAATTAATCCGCAGCCACCTGCTGCTCGTTCTTTATAAAATGCAGCCAGTTTCTCAAATCCGCCCTTTTCTTCTTCAAGACCTGTGTGCATTGAGCCCATCAGCACTCGGTTTTTTAACTGAGTGAAGCCTAGATCTAAGGGTTCTAATAAATGTGGGAACGACATTCAAACATCCTTTTTAAACAAGTGATTTAAACTAGCATACAACGAGAGTTACTTAAGCTCAATGCTTTCCAAAGGCTCTTGTTAAAAACCGTTACAATTCAATTTCCCAAAGCTGTACATAATCAGTTAGCATTACAGTATTAGAATGTTATAGGAGTGGCTATGTCCGCCAAACCATCACTTATTAAAAGAATCTTTACTCTGATTTGGAAAACCATTAACGGTATTCGCAAAATCATCCTCAACCTTATCTTTTTCGGGTTCATAGCCATCATTATTGTGGCGTTGAGTGCGGATGACGAAATTGTGGTCGAAGATCAATCAGCCTTAGTATTAAACCTTGCTGGCAGTATCGTTGATCAAAAGCGCCATGTAGACCCGATTGAAGCGGTGTTTAAACAAAGCAAAAGTAATGATCCTGAAGGTGAAGTTCTGCTTTCTGACATTATTTATGTGATTAACAGCGCAACACAAGACCCTCGAATCCAGAGCATCGTATTACAAGTGGGTAATTTACGCGCTGGCGGGATCAGTAAAATGACTGCGATTGGCGATGCATTAAATGAATTTAAAGCCGCAGGTAAATCTGTTGTTGCTTTTGGTAATTCCTATGAGCAAAACCAGTACTTTATTGCCAGCTATGCCGACAGTATTTACTTAAACAATAAAGGTGCAGTTTCCCTTGAGGGACTTAGCAGTTACCGCTTGTTTTATAAGTCCGCACTCGAAAAATTAAATGTCAGCACCCATGTTTTCCGTGTTGGTACTTTTAAGTCTGCGGTTGAACCTTTCATTCGTGATGATATGTCAGCACCAGCTAAAGAGGCCTCTAGCGCATTACTTACTGATATTTGGCAAAACTACGAATCTACTGTTGCTGCTAACCGCAATATAGACCAAAACGATATTGTATTAAATCCGCAACGTTTTTTAACTGAGCTTGATAAAGTTTCTGGTGATTCTGCACAGTTAGCATTGAAGATGAAATGGGTAGACGAACTTGTTTCAGATGAAGCCTTTAGATTAGCCATGGTAGAAAAAGTAGGCCAAGATACTGAAGGTGATTCATTCAAACAAATCAGTTTCTCTGACTACCATGCAGCAGTGCAACCAATACCAAGTCTTATAGAAAAAGACTCGGTGGGTATCATTGTTGCTAAAGGCAACATCTTAAATGGTAAGCAACAAGCTGGACAAATTGGCGGTGAAAGTACCTCCGCGCTACTTAAAAAAGCGCGCTTTGATGACAAAGTAAAAGCAGTAGTACTTCGCGTCGACAGCCCAGGTGGTAGTGCATTTGCTTCTGAAAAGATCAGGCAAGAAGTGATTGCGCTTAAAGAAGCAGGTAAACCTGTTGTCGTCAGTATGGGCAGTCTTGCAGCATCAGGCGGCTATTGGATTTCAGCCAGTGCAGATTATATCTACGCGACTCCTACTACCCTAACCGGTTCCATTGGTATCTTTGGTATGTTTGCCACATTTGAAAATGTGTTATCAAACTGGGGCATAAATTCAGATGGCGTATCGACGTCTGAATGGGCAGGTATTTCAGCGACTCGTGCACTGGACCCTAATGTCTCAGCCGTTATTCAACGTCACGTTGAACATGGTTACCATGAATTTATCTCTCTTGTTGCCAAAGAGCGTGACATGACTCTCGAGCAAGTTGATCGTATTGCACAGGGCCGTGTTTGGTCAGGGACTCGCGCTGTCGAACTTGGTTTAGTTGATGAGCTTGGTGATATTGACAGTGCAGTAGCCAAAGCCGCAACCTTAGCCGAAATTGAGAAATTTGATACTAAGGTCATTCAGCAAGAGCTCACAACTGAAGAAATCTTTGTTCAGAAAATGCTGGCTTCAGCATCAGCTTACTTGCCTCAAGCGTCGACTCAGTCACCGATACTTGAACAGTTATTTAGTCAGTGGATTTCAGTTGTTGAAGAGTTCTCAATGTTTGAAGACCCTAATGGCATGTACCTGTACTGTGAAAACTGTAATTATTAACTCTATATCGCTAATAAGCTCAATTTAATTGCTAACAGAAAACAATTAAATTGAATATTATTCAAAAATGCCCGCTTTTTCGGGCATTTTTATTGGGTTTTAATCAATCTAAGACGTATAATTTGCAGATCTGATAATTTCCAGTGCTGAGAATCAACTTCAATGACAAAACGTTCTATATACGTCGCCTACACAGGCGGTACCATAGGTATGCGCAAAACAGACAATGGCTTTGCACCTGTGGCTGGTTTTTTAACCGATTGTGTTAAATCTATGCCAGAGTTTTATCATGAAGAAATGCCAAGCTTTGTCATTAATGAATACTCGCCGCTAATTGATTCATCAAACATGGCGCCAACTGATTGGCAATTGATTGCCAATGACATCAAAGCGAATTACGACAAGTATGATGGTTTTGTTATTTTGCATGGTACTGACACTATGGCGTATACCGCCTCTGCTTTATCTTTCATGCTACAGGGCTTATCAAAACCGGTTATTGTGACAGGATCGCAGATCCCGTTGGCACAGCTTCGCTCAGACGGTCAAACAAACCTACTAAACTCGTTATATATAGCAGCAAACTATCCTGTCGCTGAAGTTTGTTTATTCTTTAATAACAAACTCTTCAGAGGTAATCGTTCAACCAAAGCCCATGCTGACGGCTTTGATGCATTTGCATCACCTAACTTTCCGTTGCTACTTGAGGCTGGCATAAAAATAAACCTCCGTGCTGGCCAAATTACCGAGCCAACAAACGAAGCGCCACTGATGCCTCTTGAAGTGATAAACATTAGCCCGCAACCAGTTGGCGTTATTACGCTTTATCCAGGTATTTCCACTGAGATTTTTGCCAATATTTTAATGCAACCCGTTAAAGCATTAATATTATTAACCTTTGGTGTTGGCAATGCACCGCAAGACAAAGCATTGTTAGATACGCTAAAGCAAGCAGATGAACGTGGCATTGTTATCGTCAACTTAACCCAGTGTTTCCAAGGAAAAGTGAACATGGGCGGTTATGCTACGGGCAATGCCCTTGAGCAAGCGGGTGTAATAAGTGGATCAGATATGACCATTGAGGCAGCACTGGCAAAATTACATTATTTACTATCAAAAGATTTGACATCAAGTGAAATAAAATCAGCCATGAAGAAAAACTTACTAGGTGAGTTAACTGAGTAGAATTTACATTTAAATTAAACTACTGTTTTATTTGCATTAAAAAGCCACATTAAAGAATGTGGCTTTTTTTGTTTGCAATGTAATTACTTCACACTAAATGTCAGATTCTTTGAATTCAGCTATGGACTCGCCGCGGAATTCTTTTTTAAGTTGAGATTTAGATAGCTCGTTAATCTTGCCACCAGCACCAATCGTAAAGTGATCAGTCTGAGATAATTTACGTGCTTGATATAACATGACAACTTGTAACGTTGATTCTTTCTGCTCATCAGATAAAACGGTGCCGTCTTCCCACTTACCCGTTTCAGCCGCTGAGCGGAGTCGATGATAAACTTCTTCAGGCATGTCATCGATGACTTTATTGATATCGTTCATACGCTTTTCCGTTTGTGTAATACAATTCTTGCACGGGTTATGGTGTAGCCCACAAAACCAAATACAAAACAACCTACAGCTATATACGACTGCATTCCGGTTGCGGTTTCACCACCCCAAAACCAAATCACCACACCTGCAATAAATAAAGTTAAAAACACAAAACTATGGGTCATTAACTGATTAGATTTTTGGATGTGACTAATAACACGAACTGATTCATTATCGCCATCGGTACTCGAATGACAAAACTGACATTGTTTCGCTTTACTAGAAATACGTTTTTGACATGAAGGACATTCAATTAACGCCATAACTTGACTACTCTGTTAAATTATCAACAACGGCAAGCATTGCCACTAGCGATGCTTCACCAAGATACTCACAACGAGCTGGAGACCAACCCACTACAGGATCAGGCAGATTATCGTTGTCTTTAAATGGCATTTCTAACGTATTCGCTAGACATTTAAATGTGTTACCTACCCAGTTAGAGCCAACAGTTAAGTTTGCTTTTCCAGGCTCATCTTTGTCATAACCGTATTTAGTTTGAAAATCAGCACTTGCCATGCCTAATGCTGCAAGGAACTGCTCTTGTAACTTAGCCATATGTTCAGTGTAGTTTGGTGCGCCTTCACAGCCAGCAACAAACACATAAGGTAGACCTTCATCACCGTGCACATCGTAAAATAAGTCAACGCCCGTTTCTTTCATTTTATTCGTTACATAAAACACTTCAGGGCTTCTTTCTAAACTTGGCGACTGCCATTCACGGTTTAGGTTAGTTCCCACAGCATTAGTACGTAGATGCCCTCTCACGCTTCCATCAGGATTCATGTTTGGCACAATGTAGAAGTTAGCTTTGTCCAATAAAAGTTTTGCTGTTGGGCAATCACTGTCAAGTAATTGGTTTAATAGACCTTCAATTAACCATTCAGCCATGGTTTCACCAGGATGCTGTCTTGCAGTAATCCAGATGTTTTTCTTAGCAGGATCGTTATCGCCAATTTTAAGTAAGCTCATATCGCGACCATCAAGGGTTAAGCCAAGGTTTTCTAAGCTAACTGATGGGTGTAATTGCACAGAGCTTATCAAGTCTAAGTGACGCTCGTAGCTGTATGGTGCAAAGTAAGCAATCTGAATGGCTTCACAATCTAAATCAACTTGAATGGTTAGCTTGCCATCTTGGTAGGCCGTTGGTAAACGGAACCAGTGTTGACGGTCGTAACTCGCCACTGCTTGATAATCTTCCCAACCTTTAGGGTAAGATGCAGTACCAGCATTCATAATGTTCAATGAATATGTTTGACCAATTTCACCTTCCATACGGAAGTTAAACCACTGATAAAACTCGCCGCCTTCATCAGGTCTAATCGCCAGTTGAATGTCATCGTGCTTGTCTAAATTGATAGTCTCAATGTTGCCACCATCAAAATTCGCGCTAATACGCATAGGACTTCCTTATGTAAGGTTATTATCGATTTTTATCAGTGCATCTTATCAAATGCAGTTACTCAATAAAATCAAATCTAGAACAACTGATAAACATCTGCACAATTAATCCCCTTAACAGGGTATTCCATTGCCAAACCGTCTTTGTTCCAGCTCAATATTCAGGTGTACTCTATAAAGGTATGTGATAAAAATCAGTAGAAAATCAGTTACTGAAAGTGAATTATTGGAAGTGAAAAAATAAAAAGTCAGATATAAAAATGCCAAGTATGTCTGCCATACTTGGCATTAATTCAATGTTTGTTAATTCTAGAATTTTTAATCAATTACAACAACATTAGTGAATATATATACCCATGTTACCTCAAGATGCTTTGTCAGACACAAGCTCAGATAACAATGCAAGGCGTAAGCGGAGGTAATTTTGATTCACTTTTTAAAGGTTTCAACGTAGCAATGGTTTTCGAGTTTGCGCCCATAGGGCAAGTCAAATAGCACCAATCTCCGTTGTTATAAAATATCGATGTAGAATAACTTTACTTCAATTTTATGCCTAGGGACTGTTGATCTCTAAAGGTTGTTTTTGCAGCTTGAAATATCATGGGGATAAGTGCCAAAAACTTAAATTAGGCTTGAACTAAAGCAATAGCCTTTGCCACGAACAGTGTTGATAAGCTCACGAGGTAAACATTTTTTGGCCATTTTACGTCGAGTATTGCTGATGTGCATATCAAGGTTTCGGTCAAACTCACCCAGCTCTTTATGTAACACCCTCATTTGTAGCTCTGCTTTAGTAACAACTTCACCTTTGCGCTGGAACAAATATTTAAACAAACGATATTCTGTTTGAGTTAGTTTCAGATGCTGTGTGTTCAAGGTGACGGTATTACTGACATCATCAAACAACACATCATCAAAATCAGACTGATGGATTACTTTGTCACTTCTACGGCGAAGTACATTAACTCGCAGCAATAACTCTTTTACATTGTATGGTGCTGCAATATAGTCATCTGCGCCAAGCTCATATGCCTGCATACGCTCAACGTCATCATTGTTATTCGCTAAAACAATGACAGGGGTTTGGCAATGTTTAGCCATTAATAACCAAAATGAATCCATTTTAGGCACAAAATAGTCTAATAAAATTACTTCAAAGTCGTTACGTTCTATCTCAACCAGTGCATTAAAAGCATTATCAACTATTTCTATGCTATAGCCTAAAGACTCCATGTCCTGACAAAGTGCCAAACTATGAGTAAGTTGCTGGTCAATCAGTAATATTTTTTTCATAACGCTTTAATCTAAATGATAACAATTACCATTAAGATTACCACTCTAGTTAAGTTATTGCTACAGTAATTGTGTAAAGATGAGATCTTAATAACATTTATAGATAGTTCATTGTCTTAGCTAAATTAATAAACAAGGTGTGTAGGGTTCGATCACATATTCGTCATCATTAGTTGAAGCGTAGTAAACTGAGGAATATACTTACATCGTTAATCGTCGATTAACTATTATTTAATCTTTTATAGCTTCAATAGCTATAATGTAAATTTTGAATGATGTGTAACGTGAACAGTCCTAGAAAAATAGGTTAATGATCGATGCGTAAACACTCTTTATGAACTAGCCCAAAATTGGATGTTGCAGTGAATAAGACTTGTGATCAAATCAACCAACTTGCTTTTAAAACCACAGAGCAAGATATTGCTAATGAAATCGCTTTTGCAGCTAAAGCAAAAGCTTTATCGCACCCTGCCCGTATCCGAATTCTCAAGATATTATTTACTCTTGATGAGCTGGGTGGATGTTTAAGCAGTGATTTAGTTTCAGAAGTAGGACTTGCCCAATCAACGGTTTCAGAGCACATCAGAATTTTAAAAGCGGCTGGCTTTATTAGTGCTGAGCCCAAACCGCCTAAAATATGCTATCGCATTGTTCGTAGTGAGCTGGTTACATTTCAAACAAGTTTCAAAGACATTTATAGCTAATATGAATGGCAGTTTTATAGTTTATTTTGCGCCCAGATTAATCGCTATTCGACGATTTACGATTAAGCACTTAAAGCTTACGAACTAAAATGGTAAACCACACAAGCGATGAGCTGTTATGCCAAGCTTGAAACCGATTTTTATAACTGGAATTTATGATGAACACTGACATACAAACACTCGGGGCTAAGAAAATGAGTTTTCTTGACCGCTACTTAACACTTTGGATTTTTGTTGCCATGGCCATAGGTGTGTCTATTGGTGCGTTGTTTCCACAAGTTGAACAAATTACCGAATCACTGAGTATTGGCTCAACCAATATTCCACTGGCCATTGGTTTAATACTGATGATGTATCCACCGTTAGCAAAAGTGGACTACAAGTTATTAGGAAAAGTGACTAAAGATAAGCAAGCCATAACGCTATCGCTCATTATGAACTGGGTTGTCGGGCCAATTTTAATGTTTGCCCTCGCCTTAACGTTTTTAAGCGATCACCCAGGTTACATGGTGGGTATTATTTTAATTGGTATTGCCCGCTGTATTGCCATGGTTTTAGTGTGGAATGATATAGGTGGCGGTAATAAGGAATTGGGCGCTGCATTAGTGGCAATTAACAGTGTGTTCCAAATTTTAACTTATAGTGTCATGGCTTGGTTATTTATCACCGTACTGCCACCGATATTCGGATACGAGGGCTTTGTGGTCGATATCTCAATGGCCGATATTGCCCAAAGCGTGATGATTTATTTAGGCATTCCATTTTTAGCAGGGTTTTTAACTCGTAAAATCTTAGTCGCCAGAAAAGGAGAAGATTGGTACAACACAGTATTTATTCCAAAAATCTCCCCTATAACGTTAGTTGCCCTACTCGCAACCATCGTGCTGATGTTCAGTTTAAAAGGCGACATGATCCTTGAATTACCCATGGATGTATTGCGTATTGCTCTGCCATTGGCAATTTACTTTGTACTGATGTTCTTTATCAGCTTCTTTATTGGCGAGAAGATGGGGATCCCTTACGATAAAAATGCGTCTATCGCATTCACAGCCACAGGAAACAACTTTGAACTTGCGATCGCTGTGTCAATTGCAGTCTTTGGTATCCATTCAGACCAGGCGTTTGCCGGCGTCATTGGGCCATTAATCGAAGTCCCAGTGCTTATTGCTTTAGTGAACATTGCCTTACGCATGAAAGCTAAATCTGAGCAAAAGCTGCAACAAGCCAGTTAATCAAACTTATCAAAACAAAAAGCCGGCTATTCATAATCAATGATCATAGCCGGCTTTTTATTTGCTCTATTAATACAGTCAGACAGTAAATTATTTCGTCATCATTAGCTGCTTAATGTACTTAACTGGCGCACTACCATAACTTAAGAACTGCTCATGGAAAGCTTTCAAATCAAAGTCATCACCCTGGGCAGCTTTTAACTCTTCACGTAAATCATAGATTTCACGATAACCAGAGTAATAACTGGTTAACTGAACTTGGCTTAATGTAGCACGGCGCCATTTACCTTCTGCCTCTGCACGCTGCTGAAATGCCTCATTCATCATAAGATCGAGTGCTTGTTCTTCAGTCATGCCATTCACTTGGATACTGTAATCTAAAATAGTATTGGCAATAACGCGCAAATTCCATTTGTAGTACATCAGCCAAAGTTCAGGTTCAAAATCACCGTAGCCTTCTTCAAGCATCATGCGCTCAGTGTATACAGCCCATCCTTCAATCATTGCACCATTACCAAATAAGCTTTTAACCAAGCTAGGTGATTCGTTTGAATAGACTAATTGGGTGTAATGTCCTGGAATAGCTTCATGGATATTCAGAACTTGTAAAATCCAGTGATTATATTCACGTAAATAACTTTCAGCAGACTCATCACTCATGCCATCTAACGGTGTCACATTGTAATAAGTATTAGCAGACTTCTCATAAGGGCCAGGTGCGCTGATAGATGCTCCTGCAAAACCACGCATGTATTCAGGAGTTTCACGCACGACTAATGGCTTAGATGGATCTAACGTCATCAGTTGTTTTTCATTGACGAATTTAACTAATTCAGGAATTTGCGCGCGCACTTCATCAACAAAATCTTCACGCTTAACATGCTTAACTGACAAAACATCAATCAGTTGCTTAATCGCAGCATTGTCATCTTGTGGTTTTGGCGTATCAATGTATTTAGACCATAAATCATGGGTAATTTTAGCCATTTCCGCTTGAACGCGGGACTTATCAGCCGTCGCCTTTTCAAATAATGCTTTACCTGACATACCCGCTTGAATATCAAAAGCGAACTTTTCTTCATATAGCTCTTCACCAATTCTAAAGCTACGTGAGCCCTCTTTTTCAAGCTTAGCTTCTAGCTGGGTCAACCATTCAATATGCTGATTAATCGCGTCAGTTGCTTTGGTAAAACGTTGGTTAAATAACGCTTTATCAGCATCAGATAAACCGGACTCACTGACTTGCTGTTTAAGCTTGTCCGATAATACAGAAAATGCGCCTTTGTTTTGCATAATAGCCAGTTGTGTATGCTCAATCGTTGGGTCAACAATATTAGCTTGTGCTGCAGCATAATAGGCAGGCACATTCTCTAAACGCTCAACCACAGATTTAAGTCTTACATCTAGGGGCGCAAAGTCTTCATTAATGATTTGCGCAAAACCACCTGCCACATTGTATTGTGATGGATTCCACTGCCAAGATTTAAAGCGCTCTTGTTGCCACTTAATACTGCCAAGTAAATTTGAAATTAATTCGTAATCGATCAATTCATTGGTCGTTAGTGCGGTTTTATCAAATGCCAGTAATTTAGCTTGCTGGGTTTCAACAAACACTAATGTCTTAGCTCGTGATGCTTCGTTTGGAATGTCTAAGTAGCCATCGTTTACATGTTTACCACTGTATAGCGCCCATGTGGGAGACCACTGCCATAAGTCATCAATAAATCCATCAGAGAACTGGCTAAAACTCGGCGCTTGAACTTGTTCAGCTGCCGTTGTGGTATCACTTGTTGTCGATGCACTATTACAACCCATTAGTGCAGCAAGCCCTAGTGCGATAGCGACTGAAATGGTGGCTTTTTTCATTGTCTGTATTCCTTTATCCCTTGAGATCATCTTAATCATGAATTTATAAAAAGGTGCTAGCTGTACTTAGATACTTGAATTAGAAACTTGGATTAGAAGCTTTAATCACAAACCTTAATACGAAACTTTAGTACGGAACCTTAATACGAAACCTTGATCTATTTTTATTGTTATTTATTTCACGTTTTTAAGCGGTTGAACATTTAGTTGTTAATCTTTTTGTGGCATAAGTAAATCATGAACTTCAATTCATTTCAGCTCAATTTAGTCTTTTGACACCTTTTGTGACAACTTATTCAGTCACTTTGAGCTAATAGATTAATTACCCATGGCACACTATGTCATCAGGCGCACCGCAAAAAGGATTTGAAATGACAACGCTACGTTACAGTTTGATTTTGAATGGTAAAAAAGCGGGTATCCCAGAGATCCGTACAGCGGTTTATGCATTAAGAGATAAAGGTTATGACCTTGCCGTTAAAGTCACATGGGAAGGCGCGGATATGCAGCGCCTAATAAAAGAATCAATCATTGCAGGTGCTGATAGAATTATCATTGGTGGCGGTGATGGCTCACTAAATGAAGCTGTTACCGCGTTAATGCACTTACAGAGTGATTATTCATTACCGGAAATTGCTGCTTTACCACTTGGCACGGCCAATGATTTTGCAACCGCATGTCAAATCCCCACCACTATCACTGAAGCACTTAACTTTTCAATAACAGGCGACAGTTTTCCTATCGATCAGATCAGTGCTAATGATCGTCACTTTATCAATATTGCCGCTGCGGGCTTTGGCGCCCAAGTCACCGCTGAAACTCCTGTTGAGCTAAAAGATTTCCTTGGGGGCGGCGCATATACCCTTACAGGTTTAGCTAAAGCGATCGGGTTTAAACCTTATGAAGGTTCCATTACCACTGAAAAAGGTCGATTTGAAGGCAATATAGTCGTAGGTGCCATGTGTAATGGTCGCCAAGCAGGTGGGGGGCAGGTGCTAGCACCGACGGCAAAAATAAATGATGGTTTGATGGATGTTACTTTGCTTAAAGGTTTTACCCCAATAGATTTGCCCCAAGTAATTGAAGAAATAAAGACTTCGAATACCAATGGTGAATTTTGCTTTCACTTTCAATCTAAATGGTTAGAAATTGATTTCCCATTGGCCTTACCTCTGAATCTCGATGGTGAACCTTATCACTGCGAACAAGTCCGTTTTGAAGTCAAACCTAATGCAATTAAATTTGTACTGCCTAAGAACAGTCCGCTGATTTAGCCGGTCCCTGTCGCAACATTCAGTTAACAAGGAGTTTATATCATGAATCAATTGCAAAAAGCTGGTGGAATTGCAGCGCTTATGGAGGCAAGCATTTACGTATCAGCTTTCATTTTTTTTGGCGCATTCTGGGCTTATCCCATAGATGCTAACCCCGCTCAACAGTTTGCTTTTCTTGCTGAAAACCAAGTTGCCCTGTCTATTGTAAATCTCATCATGTATGTATTATTCGGTGTCTTGCTAGCGATATTGGTAATGGCTATGCATCACCGATTATCAATAAACACTCCATTGCTGTCACAAATTGCTTCGGTCTTTGGGATCATTTGGGTGGGTTTGGTCATAGCCAGTGGAATGATTGCCAATATAGGGTTAGCTACGGCATTGGGCTTGGCAACAAAAGACCCTGAGCAAGCAATGACAGTCTGGCGAGCTATCTATGCTGTCGTCGAAGGCTTAGGCGGGGGGAACGAGGTTGTTGGCGGTCTGTGGGTATTATTGCTGAGTTTTGCCGCTTTAAAAGGTAATGAATTACCGAAAACCCTCAATTATTTTGGCCTTTTTGTAGGCATTGTAGGTATTTTCACCATCTACCCTGCAGATGTACTGACAGAGATTTTTGGTTTAAGCCAAATCATATGGTTTTCTTGGCTAGGGAAAGTATTGCTGAGTAGGCCTAAGAGTTAATCATCATTGAGTGAAGTGAAGTGAAGTGAAGTGAACTTATTTTAAGTTAAGAAGTGCGCTCTTCGTCAAATGCTAAGGCCGCACTTTTAAACTGTTTAATATCAAAAAAGATACCCAATTGATTTTGCAGCCTTGAAAGAGTGATAATCAGCAGGATTTCGTTATTAAATGTATAGAAAGCAAGAATAAAGCGGTACAGAGTATATAAAAAATGCCCGCTTAGTCGCTCTTAAAGGTGCAGGTTAGGTATTTTGACGTTTACCTATACAAACTAAATTTTTTGGTGAATTCCCGTAAAAATTCAGTATCACCAAATAAGCACACGCCTAGATATTCTAAGTCTGCTTCTTTAGTTTCATTGGTCCTTTGCTGTTGTGCTAAAGAACCACCTTCAATCATCGAACTGGTAAAGTCTGTAAATTTAATATCTCGACTTATGGCTTCCTCGCGCACTTTACGAAGTTTATTGGAGTTATCCGCTTTTAACACAATAAAAGGATAATGAGATAAGTTCGGGTGCAAATTCCCATCCATGTCATGGTAATCAATATACTGAGTTTCACTATCATCTAGCTGACTTGCAAGGCCAACACTCAAGTGCCCTAATACATTCAGCGACCTGCCTAGTTCCATCTTTTTACTCAGAACCGCTATGAATCGTTTCTGACTTTCATCTGGTAAATTTGACATAACATTTCCTTGTTAATTGATAGGTGAACACAAGTGATATATCGCATCATTATAAATCCCAACTCCGCAGTGATATATCACTTAAAGATCAAGGCTATATAAGAACTGATTATTGATTTAATGCACCAAGTTTACTTTTTTACCTGCTCGCCACATGAGTATGAAAAACATCATAAAATAAATAGGTGTTTCCACAAAGGTGTCATAGGTGAGCCACTGTTCTTCAGTTAATTGACTTGCTACACAATAATTTAACCCAGCCATACATAAACCAATAAATGCTAAACCTATGACAAAGAATCTATGTTGAATAGGTGAGTTTAAATAGCGCTCAAAACGAGTTCCAAAGTAACCACCTTTATTAAACACGCCATCGATTATTAACGCTGATGCACTGAGTATTCCCATGAATGTGCCTTTGAGTTGAACTAAAAACTCACTTTGAAATGCAAACGAGAATATCGCTGATACGAAGAGCATTATTGTTCCGAACACTGCAAATCCACCAAGTAAATCGGCTTTTACGAAGCGTTGAATAATAACAAGTGCTAACCCTAAAAATACACCCGTAAATGCAGCCATGACTAAATCGCCAGTAACTTTCGCTACTAAGAAAAATACAGCACCTATGCCTATATCCGCGACAATAGAGAGTTTGTTTCTCCGCCATTTTTCACTTTGAAGCATTCTTTTTTCAGTTGCCTCTGGTGTTTGATCAGAAACACTCAGGTTTTCGAGTTTTTTAGTGGCAAAGTGAATATCTTTACCTGGATGACTTTGATAAATTAAATCAGTACCTTTCCTAACCTCGATACCGACACTAAACCAATTAAAGTAGCCAACTGATACGTGCACGGGTTTTGTTTCGTTGCCTGCTTGACTGGTCGATTGAAACTTATGCACAACTACTTTGACAGCTCCGTTGAATGAATCTGAACATTGGTCTATTAGATTCCCATTGCAAAATAGTTCAGATGTATAAGAAGTAAGTGTAAATGAGTACTTCACTTCATAGTCATCACCGTTATATTGAAAAGGCCGTTTGTAAGTCCATAAACGCATCGTCATCACCCTGATTTTTCCTATTTTTGTTTTTCTATCATCTAGCAAACTTGTATGGGCTGCACTTAAGAGCTCCAATAGGATCCGTTACTGCCTAGTTTTTAATTTAATAAGAGCCTCTAAGTATCGTTTCTGACTTTCATCTGGTAAATTTGACATAACATTTCCTTGTTGAGGCTCATTTTGAGACATTTAGCCAACCTTGTTGAAGCATGAACAAGCTTTGAAATAAACTACTTGTAAATTCTGGTCTTTCATTTTCAATAAATTGATGCAATTTTAATACTTGATATTTATGTATTCCATTGTTCTGCCACGCACGCCCTTCAGTGGTAATACTATTATGAAATGGCAAAATCAATAGATGGCCTCTAACAATTTTGCTTCTCGCTTTCGCCAGACTCTTGCTTATCCCAGAGTTAGACGACCCTTGTTATCCATTTTTTAAGCTGTTTTTAGATAACAGACTTA
The DNA here is from genome assembly GCF_041468785.1 of Shewanella sp. 10N.286.52.E4. Classification (NCBI taxonomy): domain Bacteria; kingdom Pseudomonadati; phylum Pseudomonadota; class Gammaproteobacteria; order Alteromonadales; family Shewanellaceae; genus Shewanella; species Shewanella sp. 10N.286.52.E4. The sequence goes on along the minus strand of NZ_JBFRJJ010000002.1, from coordinate 10,725 downwards.
ACTGACAGTGCTACTTTTCTAATACCGTGGGCTGGCGTCCACCTTTTAAATTCGATAAAGCCATGTTTCTTATATAAATTAATTGCAGGTATATTTACTACAGCGGTTTCTACAACAGCTTCTGAAAACTCAATTTTTTCTAGAACAAAGCTTACCAATTTACCAGCAATACCTTTCCTAAAGTAATTGGGGTCAACAGTTAAACTATTAATATCTAAGTGCTGGTCTTCCATTACAATCTCTATAACTCCAACTACGCATTCATTTTTAATAAATCCATAAAACTGTGTTTTTGAATTTTCTATATTGTTAATACTTCGGAATAGAGGCGGAAAATCAAGAGTGCCTATAAGATGAGCTTCAACTTGATATGATCGTTGAAAAACAGTAAAAATCTGGTTTGCTACTTTTTCATCCGAATTATCAAGTTTTCTAATCATAATATGCCTAAATCAAACATTTTCGTTACTCTCTAATATCGCAATAAGCGGCAAATATATAGTTGGCTAAAATCTTAAAGTAAGTGAAACAGCCAAACCAATTTTTTCGATTATTCTTCTTGTTATATATATACTTAGCTCTGACTAGATTGCTTTAAATTATTTAGTAAAACAAGACTTAAACCGATAATGGGAATATTGGTTGTTATAGGGTTGAAAGCCTCTATTAATAACTGAGGCTGTATAACTGCGACAAATAGCAATAAACCAATAAGTGCATAAATGTTAAGTAAAACAATCAACTTGGAGCGGTAAAAAACAAATAAAATAATGCCGAATATCACTTCGATAATACCAGCAGATTTTGTAATGTGATAAGACACTTCGTCAGAAAAACCAATGCTTGCTGTCATTAATTGTTCGAGCGGAGCAATATGGATTAACTTTGGGAATATTCCATGATAAAGCCAACTAAAGCTGACTATATAGCGGGCTATTTGAATAGATGACAACGACTTACTTCCTTGTATTTATAACAGTCTATTAGTGAGATTTCAGATAAACATATTCAATCATCTCTCGTGAAAAATGATTACTAATAGGTATATTCTTCATTAATTTCAATACGCTATCAGCATATCGCCTCAGAATCAATTATCCCTTTTGGGGAAGCCAATAATTTAGTTAACCAAGAATTAGCACTTCTCGTTATACAAGCGTAACTATTCTAAAAAACACAAAGTATCAATAGGTTATAATTTAACACAAAGTGAAAATGAAATTTTAAGATAACATACCAAGAATCAAAGTGGCCAAGTTTGTAGTAAGAGAATAAAACTGTTTTAAGGTTCAAAATCTATGCTAAAGAAACGATAACAGTATTTAGATTTCTGGCAATATTTTCGCTGACAGCTGGGCTGAGCAAATAGGAATGTTAACTAGGGTAAAGTACAAGAAGTAATCATAGTCATTAAGCAAATCATTTTTAGAAAACAGACTTATGACAAATACATTAAGAGATAGACAATAGAAACTGATAATTAAAAACAGATAGATAGAAACAAATAGAAAGAAACAAATAGAAAAGAACAAATAGATAGGAACAGATAAACAAAAAATATTTTGAGAGAAAATTTGGCGGTGACGGAGAGATTCGAACTCTCGAAGGGTTGCCCCTTACACACTTTCCAGGCGTGCTCCTTCAGCCACTCGGACACGTCACCATTTCAAATTTTTATCTTGTAGCAATTCCCACAAACGCCAAATACTGATTAGTCAATTTAGATATTGATATCAAGATGTTCGTGAACGGACGGTACTTTACGCAAATGCGCATAGTGGGTCAAGAGAAAATCCCCTATTCCCATTCTATTGCGCATTTGCTGCTCAAAATGGTTTCAAACTGAGGTGATTAACGTTGTTTATGCCATCAAGGTTGGGAACAAGCCTTTTAAGCCCGCTGCTACAACCTCAATGCCTATGGATAACATCAGTAGACCCATCAGACGGGTAATGACGTTAATACCTGTGGTACCTAATATTTTAAAAATCACAGGTGCAAGTCTAAATAAACCAAAGCTCATGAAGCCAAAGACCACCACCGTTATCGACATACCGATTAAATCGACCATCTTATTATTATCAGATGCAAATACAATCACCGAACTAATGGCTCCTGGGCCTGCCATTAATGGCAATGCTAATGGCACTACTGCCACTGACTCCATCCCTGACGCTTCACGATCTTCTTCTTGATTTCGCTTTACTGGGCTTAATTTACCTTGCAGCATCGACATTGCAATGATTGCAATCAAGCTACCACCAGCGATTCTGAACGCTGACAGTGAAATACTGAACATATTTAAAATATGCTGACCGATAAATATCGTCACCAATAAAATCACGACAACCGCAAAGTTAGCGACTTTGCCAGTATGGTTCCGTTCGACCTCTGTTTGGTGACTGGTCAAGCTTACAAAAACCGGCAATAAACCCACCGGGTTAATGATGGCAACCAGTCCTAAGAAAAACTTAACGTAAAGCATGAAATCCACAAGCAAATCCTCAAATTATATGGTTTTGTGGCCGAAAAAATAATCGCGCAACTTTACTGATTATTTGCTTTTTATCAAATGAGATTTTTTAAAACTTTGAGCCAGTTAATAAAAAATCTAATCTATGAATATATTCGCTTTTTCGAATTAGATTTACTTATGAAAAAGTATGCCTTGAATCACATTTCTGCCTTCATCCTTCATTTTCCACTCTTGTACCAAATAAACAACGTAGCCTTCATAGTGAAATTTAATTTCAACTAAAGGCGAAAATTAATATTTTTCAGCCTACAGAGTGCAACATTTGTTATAATATTTCTCTTTCTGAATATAAATTACTGTTTAGCTGTTGTTTTCATTTTATTCAATACAGTACATTGAGGTTTCCCATGGGTAAACGAAATAGGATCAGCCAAAAAAACGGTCAACGCAAAATTACTGGCTCTAGAAGAAGGTTAGCTTATTTTCTATGGATAACAAAAACCGGACATAAATGCCCGCCTACCGAGCTTAAAATAGCTGACGATAATAGCTAAAACTCAAACGCTATTTAACGACTCTATGATTAGGCTGTAAGATCCACTTCATAAAATCAGACAAAAAAAAGAGATGCTTATTAGCATCTCTTTTTGTTTAATCAGACGTGTTGGTATAACTATTTTTTCTCAGTCCAACGATCCATCCAACCAAGTACGTTTTTGTACCATTGTTGCAAGTTATCTTGGTTCAGAATCCAATGGTTCTCATCTGGGAACATTAATAGTTCTGATGGGATATCGTTACGCTGCATGTAAGTAAACGCAGCTAAGCCTTGTCCATAAGGTACACGGTAATCTTTTTCACCGTGGATCACTAGCATTGGCGTTTTCCAGTTTTCAACATAGTTTACTGGGTTAAACTTCTCATACAGTTCTTTGTTTTCAGTGTAAGTACCACCGAACTCATACTCTGGGAACCATAATTCTTCAGTTACGTGATACATAGAACGCATATCAAATAAACCAGCATGGTTAACTAAACACTGGAAGCCGTCACTCCAATTACCTTGGAACCAGTTCATCATGTAACCACCGTACGAACCACCTAATGCACAAGCGTTATCAGTATCTAGCCATTTCTGTTGTTGACCAACAGCTGCTAAGCCTTTTTGTAAATCTTCTAAAGGCTTACCGCCCCAATCTTTTGAGATTGAATCAGTAAATGCTTGGCCATAACCAGTAGAGCCATGGAAGTCGACCATCACTACGCCATAACCTGCACCAGCCCATAGCTGCGCATTCCAGCGACCACTAAATGAATTGCCAAACGATCCTTGTGGGCCGCCGTGAACTAGATAGGCAACAGGATACTTTTTACCAGACTCATAGTTAGCAGGCTTGATCCAGTAACCATGTACTGTCTCGTTGTTCCAACCTTTAAAGTTAAACTGTTGGAATTCGCCAAATTGAATCTCAGCGAGTTTTTCTTCGTTTACGTTAGTTAAACGGGTTAGGTTTTCACCTTCCAGGCTGATTTTGTATAAGTCACCTGGCTCTACCAATGATTTATTACTAAAGATGATGCCTGAATCAGTAACGGCTACAAGGCTGTTACTGCCGTCATTGTATAGTGGACGAACATCACCAAACTGGGTGTTAACTTCAAAGATGCTAACTTGCCCCACATCTTGCGCAGTAACATACAAGGTTCGGCCATCATCACTAAATGTCAGTGAATGTGGGCTGCGATCCCACAGCGGTGCGACTTCTTTTTCAGCGCCTGTCACAGTGTCACGTAACATGATGCGGTAACGATCGGCTTCAAAACCAGGTTTGCTCATGGCTAAATAAGCTAATTGGCGACCATCTTTTGAATACGTTGGCTGTGCATCCCATGCTAAGTTTTTCTCAGTTAGGTTTTCAGCTTCGCCGCCTGTTACTGGCACTTTCCATAAATCGTAATTTGTTGTCCAAGCTTGGTCTTTACTTGGCGCTTTTGCGCTATAAACAATATGCTTACCATCTGCAGTAAATGTGACCTCTTCCATGCCTGAGAAAGGTTTTGGCGGGGTTTCAGTATCTAGACCAAAAGTAACATCAACCACATCTTTTACTGGCTTACCATTTAACTGGCCAACGAATAAATGATTACGGGCATGATCTTCCCATGTGTCCCAATGGCGAACCATCAACTGCTTGTATTCACGGCCTGTAGTCTTTTTGTTTTCTTCTTCTGCAATACGGTCAACAGTACAAGCTAAGTCCTTGCACTCTGGAAAGACGCGCATGTTCATGACAACTTGTTTGCCGTCATTTGAAAGCTTGTAACCATTAACGTCTAACGGTAAATCAGTGACTTGTAGTGCTTCACCGCCAGATAAAGACAGGTTATAAAGCTGGCTTGAACCATCGCGCGCAGCAAGGAAGTAAATTGATTGGTCGTCAACACTGAAGTTAACGTCATGCTCAGTCCCTTTATGGGAAGTAATTTGCACTGGTTTAGCATTTTTGTTGCTTAAGTCGAGAAGATAAAGATCAGAACTACTCTCGCCTTGTTCATCAATGTGTTTAACTGCATAAACCAATTGAGTGCCATCATTTGACACTGCCGCAGAATGTAATTTGTTAAGTTTAACGAGCTGCTGCACATTAAAAGGAGTTTTAGTTGGCTCTGCAGCTTGGACAGAAAGTGCAAGTCCAGCTGCGCCAAGCGCAAGTAGTAGCGACGACTTTTTCATTTGATGAAGTTCTCTTGTTATTTTTTGTTGTTGATATCAATCACATTCAATTTCTAAATAAATCAATTATGGCTAGCATCATCACAGTTTTATGAGGTGAAGTTAGCAGTCAGTTAGTGAACTGAAATGACTCTGTTTAAAAAATACTGCTAAGCACATTACCCAAACAAAAACGCTCAGGCAATAGAGGGGTTCAAAAAAATGAATCTATCTATTTCTGAGCGTGATTTTTTAAACAATTTGAGTGTTTAAGCAGCTATATAAGCACGTATGACAGCATTTATATATGTTTCCATATAAGCACTTAATTAAGCTAGTCAAATATCAACACTAGCTTTTAGCGTTAGCAATATTAACTTTCCAAATTGCAGGACCCGTTTCATGAGCATTAATACCTTGTGTATCAACTGCTACAGTAACTGGCATATCTTGCACATCAAATTCGTAAATCGCTTCCATACCTAAATCTTCAAATGCGACAACGCGCGACTTTTTGATTGCTTTAGATACAAGGTAAGCTGCGCCGCCCACAGCCATTAAGTAAACCGCTTTGTGTTTCTTAATTGACTCAACAGTCTGTGGTCCACGCTCTGATTTACCAATCATGCCCATTAACCCTGTTTTTTCGAGCATAAGATCAGTGAACTTGTCCATACGGGTTGCTGTTGTAGGGCCTGCTGGGCCAACCACTTCATTACCTACTGGATCGACTGGGCCAACGTAGTAAATAAACTTACCGGTAAAGTCGACACCTTCAGGTAAACCTTCGCCAGATTCGATGAGCGTTTGAATACGTTTATGCGCTGCGTCGCGACCTGTTAGCATTTTGCCGTTTAGCAATAAGGTATCACCACTCTTCCAGGTTTCAATTTCAGCTTGGGTAACGTTATCTAAATCGACGCGATGAGTGTTCTCACCCGCTTCACGAGTGATTTCTGGCCAATCAGCTAATGATGGTGGGCTTAAATCTGCAGGGCCTGTGCCATCTAAATGGAAGTGAACGTGACGAGTCGCTGCGCAGTTAGGGATCATCACAACAGGTTTAGATGCCGCATGAGTCGGTACAGACTTAACTTTAATATCTAAAACTGTCGTTAATCCGCCTAAACCTTGTGCACCAATACCTGTGCTGTTAGCACGTTCAAAAATATCTAAACGTAGCTTTTCTTCGGTAGTTTCTGCGCCGCGTTCCATTAGCTCATGGATATCAACAGGATCCATTAACGACTCTTTTGCTAACACAGCGGCTTTCTCAGCAGTGCCGCCAATGCCTATACCTAGCATTCCTGGTGGACACCAACCCGCACCCATTGTCGGTAAGGTTTTTTCAACCCAAGCTGCAATGTCATCTGACGGATTTAACATCACCATTTTAGATTTGTTTTCTGATCCGCCGCCTTTAGCAGCAATCATCACTTCAATGTGATCGCCAGGCACCATATCAATATGTACTACAGAAGGCGTGTTATCACGAGTGTTTTTACGTGTGCCTGCAGGGTCGGCGACAATAGATGCACGTAATGGGTTGTCTGGATTCAGGTAAGCTTGGCGTACGCCTTGATCAACCATTTCTTGTACAGTCATGTCGGTTTTATCCCACTGAACTGCCATACCAATTTTAACGAAAGTGGTCACAATACCTGTGTCTTGGCATAAAGGACGTTTGCCTTCAGCTGACATACGAGAATTAATCAAGATTTGTGCGATTGCATCTTTTGCAGCTGCACTTTCTTCGCGATCGTAGGCTTTCGCCATCGCGTCAACGAAATCTTTTGGGTGATAATACGAGATATACTGCAGAGAATCAGCAATGCTTTCGATGAAATCAGCTTGCTTAATCACAACACTAGCAGAAGAATTTGTAGACATATAGGGGCGCTCCAGCAGCCATTGAGGCATAACTTGTTTTATTTTTATATGAATGCGGTGTTAAAATTGAATTTAACCATAGAGTTAAAAAAGCATTCAATTAGCTATTAATCCTTTCAGGGACAATATGATACTCTTTCCAGCCTTTTTGGGCTACATGACATTTTAAATAGGTGTATTAATGGGACAGTTGAGCCAAGACTCTCTTGCTATAACAAAGCTAAATTGGGCATTAGACACCCACACAGTTTTCAGCGTGGTGAGCGATCAACCCTGGGCAATGTTATTGGATTCAACTCAAACCCTACATCAAGATGCCAATTTTGACATCATCGTGTTTAGCCCAATTGCCACCCTTGTCAGTGATGGCACGAGTATCGACTGTTCAATAGTACCTACAAGACAAACTCAATCTGATATCAACTCCTCAGCTACTATTACTCCAACTGCCACTGCTAATGTTTTTGAAACACTGCAAGCAATGCAAAGCAAACTTTATCCAACCCAGTTTGATTGTAAGCTGCCATTTAGTGGCGGCTCAGTGGGTAGTTTTAACTATGATTTAGGCCGAGTCATTGAAAACTTGCCCCAACAAGCCATGAAAGATATTCAACTACCTGATGTTAATGTCGGTTTTTATGACTTTGTTTTATTATTTAGCCATCAAGAAAAATGCTGGTATGGCACGCATTATCTTGGCGAGGAGGCACTAAATCTTGAGGTGAAAAAATTTGAATCGAAACTAAATAAAGTTAAACTCAATGAAGCTAAACTAAATGTAGCTAAACTAGACGAAGCACAAAATACCAGTAAGCAATCTCATCCAAACAATGTATTTAAACTCACCTCGACTTGGCAAAACCAAACCACAAAAGCGCAATATCAGCAAAGATTTGAGCAAGTTCAAACCTATTTACATCAAGGTGATTGCTATCAAATCAACTTAACTCAGCGATTTAATGCCAGCTATGAAGGCTGTGAGTGGCAGGCTTATTGCGCTTTATCAGATGCCAACAAAGCCCCTTTTTCAAGTTTTATACGCTTAAAAGATCATTGTATTTTATCAATATCTCCTGAGCGGTTTATCCAGCTGACAGACGATAAAGTCTCTACAAAACCTATCAAAGGCACGTTACCGCGCGGTAAAACGCCGCAAGAAGATAATGCTAATGCCGCTAAGCTTAAAGCATCACAGAAAGATCGCGCCGAGAACGTGATGATTGTGGATTTATTGCGTAATGACATCAGTAAAGTCGCTACTGCAGGTTCTGTGAGTGTTCCTAAGCTATTTGATATTGAAAGTTTCCCAGCAGTACATCATTTAGTCAGTACAGTGGAAGCCACCCTTGCCCCTCAGTATGATGCTGTCGATTTATTAAAAGCGGCCTTCCCTGGTGGTTCAATTACTGGCGCACCTAAAATCCGCGCGATGGAAATTATCGAAGAGTTAGAGCCATCAAGACGAAATATCTATTGCGGAAGTATTGGTTATATTAGCCAAGATGGCCATATGGACACGAGCATCACCATCCGCACATTAGTCACGGAAAACAATTCAATCTATTGCTGGGCTGGCGGCGGCATTGTTGCAGATTCCGATGTGGATGCTGAGTATCAAGAAACCTTTGATAAGGTCAGTAAAATTTTGCCAGTGCTTGAGCAAGTTAATCAATAACATCTTAAAATCATCGATTATTCTCAATCAACTCATATTAATACAAGGCCAGCCAAACATTAATTTGCGGACCTTGATTTAACATAAAATTGAAAGCCGTGAAAATATCAAAGATAATTAAGCCTTATTTTACACAGTTACAAGATAGGCAATAAAACGATTCTTCTAATCTAATTAAAGGCTCACTAACTGCGTAGTTTTCAACAAGAACATTTAAAGAGAAAGAACAGTTAGCTGGCCATTATTTATTAGAATATTTTTATAAGTTTCTATGGGTTACTTTATGATTAGTTGAGTAAATCTGACTCAATTCCACTTTCTTTTAGCAGATTAAAAATAGGTCTTGGTAAGATAAACAAGGAAGTTGAACCCTCCTCAGTCGATAATAATGCTTGCTTCGGAAACCACTCCATAGCCAAACCTATAACATGCTGAAAGTAATCTGCAGTTTCATTACTAAAAACCTCATCCAAATTAATATCTCCTACCACTTTCTCATTTAAACTAATCGTTAATACGCCATCTTTGACTTCATCTTGGTAGCTAACACTATCATGCTCACCACGTAACTTAACTAACTGCTCTAAGGGGTCAATAAAACCTGAGTAAGGTGGGCGAATATTATCTAAATCCTCAATATCAAATAACGCAATCGTTTCGGCTTCAAAATGGTCAGCTAAACACGCTATGATTTCAGTTCTATTTGTACCATCAAGTAGTAGCTGATTAAGTTCATCCTCGACATTAGTCTTATTGTTTTCAATATCCACTTCTTCAGTTTTATCTTTTGAAAAGTATTCATCGTCTGTCAGATACTTACCCGCCCTGACATTCGCCCAAATGGTTTTCCATTCTGGGGCAATCTCTTCGGAATCAAGTTGCTTAAACCAAAGCTCTGCGATTGTTTGAAACGCCGCAGAATATTGCTGCCGTTGCTGGTAAAACTGCAGGCTAGTCGCCAGCATCCGACCCAGTATTTCTTCAGAATCATCCCATCGCATTTGTCTTCTATACATTTCTGTAGAGAGATATTGACTTAAGTTACAAAGATGTTGAATAGAGAAAGCATTAAAATATGGAGCGAATGGTTCACCCTCTTTATTATCTTTAATAATCCCCCCCAACTTATCAATAGAAAATAATGCTCCACTATTTAACGGCCGAAGCGCTTCAAGCCGCCATTGTTCAGCCTGCTTAACATAAGCGTCATCGAGAAATTGCTGATTTAAGAATAAAAACTGATAAAGTAGTTGCTCACGCTGCAAAAAAAGTGACTTTACATTTTCAGTCGCATTTAATGGCGTCAACAATCGACTTCTATTTTTAATTAATAAATAGCTAGTACTGATACTGCCCAGCATTGATTCTTCACAGCGGGCTTCAGATTTGATGCGCTGAAACTCTGCAAACCAAACGTTAATATCATCTGATGGATGCCACGCTAAACAGTAGATAAGCGGTACAGGTTCTGCCCATGCAATATCTTCTTGTTTACGTATTCCCTTTAGAAAATAGGGCTCCATATATTTAACTTCTTTTTTAGAGTATTGATGCTCTAAGAGGCATTTTTTTAACTCAGCCCATAATACCTTACGAGCCTTCATCCACTTTTTATCTTCAACTTTCCAATACATGTTTTACTACTCCACCGCGTTAATTAAATCTTCCATACCTTCCAGCAAGTTATTATCTAAAAAGTCTTTCATTATCTATTTGATTAAGGAGTAATATTAATTAAAAATGCCATTAAATCCCTTTTAGAAAAAGGTTAATTTAAACATGACATCTATTTTAAAAATACATCCCAGCAATTGTTTTCAGTAATATCTATTACCGCTTTAATATCTGAAATATTGTAAGTTATCATCTGAATTCTGGCCTAATACACTCATTCTAATTAACATTAAACAAAATCGATTTATCGAAAAAATGGCAGCAGAATTTGCTTGACGATGTTTATCAAGCTTATTG
>NZ_JBFRJJ010000001.1:0-102707 GCF_041468785.1 Shewanella sp. 10N.286.52.E4 | reverse complement strand
GTGTTATTTATGTCTATTTAAAGTAAGGAATACACTAAAAAGTATTAGTTATTCGGAAGAGACAATATTTTTATAATTCAAGGATTGAATTTAATTGAACCAGCTAAAAGAATTATTCATTAATGATTTAATATTACCTATTGCTGAAGATTCAGCAACGGGTATTGATCCCCGTGAAGATATCAGCCCGACGTCGACTTATTACTTACTAAAAGATGTAAGGAATAATGCACGTGCAAAAGAGCGAAAAGCTCTGATTGATGAAGAAGACCTCTTATCTGTCGCAGTAGACTGGCGTCCTATTTTTGAACAAGTTCCTGGCGTACTCAAAGACCAAACCAAAGACATTGAATATATTGCTTGGTTTATTGAAGCAGCTTGTCGGTTACATGGCTTTAAAGGACTGAGTTTTGGTTTTACACTTGCAGCTGAATTGATTGAAACCTATTGGGAAAACCTATACCCCACACCTGAACCTAATGATTTATCCGAAAGGATAGCTGCACTTATTGGCCTAAACGGCATTGAAAGTGAAGGTTCACTCATTCAGCCCATTAAAACAATCCCGATCACTGAAGGCGGCTATGCCTTTTCCACTTGGCAATATGAACAAGCTTTAGAAGTGGATCGTTTAGATAAAGATAAGCAGGAAAAGCGCTTTGACTCAGGTGCCGTATCACTTGAAGAAGTTGAACTGAGCATTAAAGAAACGCCAGATAGTTTCTATATAGATTTGAATCAAGACATTGATGATGCCATTGCTGCATTTTTACGTTTGTCCGAAGCCATGGACAGCGCAATGTCAGGCCAACCACAACCTACTAGCTATATCCGTAAAGCGTTAGAGGCATGCGCTTTACAGATCCGCACTATTTCAGCACCCATTATCGAGAAAGTTAATGTCAGCGAAGATGTTGACCCAAGCGAAGCGAGTGAAAGTGACAGTGTTGTGAGTGATGCTGGGCAAAACGGAATGAGCCAACAGCTTAATTCACGTGCGCAAGCGATAAATAACCTAGAAATGATAGCGACCTTTTTTAAAAAAACCGAACCTCACTCTCCAATGTCCTATGCCATTGAACAAGTGGTTCGTTGGAGTGATTTAAGTTTACCTGAGTTGCTACAAGAACTAATCCAAGACGGAGAAGCGAGGAATGGCTTCTTCAAACTATCTGGAATTAAAGCAGAAGATAATCCCTAGTTGATTACTCACAATATTATTGAAAGGAGTTCAAATGAGTGTACATGATCGATTAAAACGAGTGAGAAAGCCACGCGTCCACATTACCTATGATGTTGAAACTGAAGGCACAGTAGTTAAGAAAGAATTGCCATTTGTTATCGGTATCACTGGTGACTTCTCTGGACATAACACTGAAACGCTTAAGCCATTAAAAGATCGCCGCTTTGTGCAAATTGATCGTGATAACTTTAATGATGTATTAAAGCGTATGAGCCCTCAGTTAAACATCGCAGTGCCAAATACATTGGCTGATGATGATTCTGAAATGAATGTTTCACTTAAGTTCGATAGCATGGAAGATTTCGAACCTGCAGCCATTGTTAATCAAGTTGAGCCATTAAAAAAATTAATGGAAACGCGTAATAAATTGCGTGACTTGATGACGAAAGTCGATCGCTCTGAAAACCTTGAGAACATTCTGGAAGAAGTACTAAGCAATACAAATAGCTTAGACAAACTTGCAGGTGAACTTAACCTTAAAGGAGCAGAGTAATGAGCATGGAAGCAGCCACATTAGATGCGACATCTGAAGAGCAAACAATAGAAACATCGATTCTTGAACAGGCAATCGGTGCCACTAAACAGACTGATTCAACTCGTGCTGAAGAACTCATTCGTTCACTCACCGAAGAAGCCCTTAAAGGCACCGTGCAATGGGATAAAAACCTTACTGTTACCTTTAATAAAGCGATAAGCCAATTAGATGAAGTTATCTCTAAACAGCTATCAGCCATTATGCATAACGATGAGCTACAAAAGCTAGAAGGTAGCTGGCGTGGACTTCATCATACGGTTAAGAATTCTGAAACCAATGCGACATTGAAAATCCGTGTGATGAGCTTGTCTAAAAAGGAGCTACATAAAGATTTAAGCAAAGCGGTTGAATTTGATCAAAGCCAAATGTTCAAAAAAATCTATGAAGCAGAATTTGGCACACCAGGTGGCGAACCATATGGCTGTTTAGTCGGCGATTATGAATTCAGTAACCATCCAGAAGATGTTGAGTCTCTTTCACTCATGTCGAATGTGGCAGCAGCAGGGTTCTGTCCATTTATTTCAGCATCTGGCGCTTCTTTATTTGGTTTTGATGATTGGACTGAACTAAGCAAACCGCGTGATTTAGAGAAAGTATTCGAGTCTCTTGAATATACGCAATGGCGTTCATTCAGAGACAGTGATGACTCTCGCTTCGTTACATTAACAATGCCGCGCGTATTAGCACGTTTACCATATGGCTCAGCCACTAAACCTGTTGAAGAGTTTTGCTACGAAGAGTTTGATATTGACGAAGCAAGCGGGCGCTCAAAAGTGGCTGGTCATGACGATTACTGCTGGATGAATGCGGCTTATGTGATGGCGACCAATATGGGGCAGGCATTTAGTCAATACGGTTTCTGTACTGCAATTCGTGGTGCTGAAGGTGGTGGTAAAGTTGAAGGACTACCAGCTCATGTATTCACCAGCGATGATGGTGACCCAGACTTAATGTGTCCAACAGAGATTGGCATTACTGACCGCCGCGAAGCTGAATTGAGTAAGTTAGGTTTCTTACCTTTATGTCATTATAAACATACTGACTACGCAGTCTTTTTTGGCGCTCAATCTTGTCAGAAGCCAAAAATATTCTCAAATCATGATGCAACCGCTAACGCAGCAATTTCATCACGCTTACCTTACTTAATGGCGACTTCTCGTTTTGCTCATTATTTAAAAGTAATGGCCCGCGATAAAATCGGCAGCTTTATGGAAGCTGATGATGTAGAAGCTTGGCTAAACAGATGGATTCTGTCATTTGTGAATGCATCTGAAGGTGGTGGGCAAGACATTCGTTCTAAATATCCACTTGCAGATGCGAAGGTTGAGGTTAAAGAGATCCCAGGTCAACCGGGTTCTTATAATGCAGTTGCATGGCTTCGTCCTTGGTTACAAATGGAAGAGTTAACTGCTTCTTTGCGTTTAGTCGCTAAAATTCCGAAAGTAGGCTAATCAGCGAAAGATAGCCGGATTTGTTTTCAAGGATAGAAACAAACGATGACGCAAGAAGCTATTTCATTTGTTACAAGTGAAATCTTTAAAGAAGGCACCGATGTCCCCACATCGGTGTCTTCTACTCCTCAAAAGCTTAAAAATAAGCATCTTGTTGAACGATTCCTCAGGGAGTCTGATTCAACGAGATCGCTTTTGTTATGGCTTGAGAATTCAAACCATTCACTGTCACGATTCGATAAAGTATCGGTATTACCTTTTTTGATCAAAGCAATTGAGGAAATAGACAGGCAGTTAGAGCAACAAATAAATACCATTATTCACCATGCATCCTTTCAAGCCCTAGAAGCGAGTTGGCGTGGAATTTTGTATATCGTTAACCAGCAAGAAATGCATGATAAAGACCAAAAGGTCAAAGTTAAGCTGTTAGATTGCTGTTGGCTGACATTATCAAAAGATATTAATCGTGCGATAGAGTTCGACCAAAGTGAGTTTTTTAAACTCATTTATAACAACGAATATGATATGTCGGGTGGAGAGCCTTTTGGTGCGTTGATAGGCGACTATCAAATGAGCCATAAAAATCGTCCGGGAGTATCGACAAACGATATTGATGTTTTAAAGGATATTTCTCGCACAGCTGCAGCGGCATTTGCCCCCTTTATAACCTCAGCAAGTCCTTCATTATTTGGGGCAGACGATTTTACTGATTTATCTGCTCATATGAATATCGGCAAAATATTTGAACAACATGAATATTTGAAATGGAATTCATTAAGAAAAATGGACGATGCACGGTTTATAGGCTTAACCCTGCCAAATATTTTAATGCGTTCACCTTATTTGATAGACGGCACTCGCAGTGAAGGCTTTAAATTTAAAGAGTCGATTAAAAATCCAAATCAGGACCATTTATGGGGCAACGCGGCATATGCCTTTGGCGGCATAATTATTCGCTCATTTAGTGACTCTGGTTGGTTTGGCCATATTCGTGGCTTAGAACCAGGAGCGCGAAAGAAAGGACTCGTTTGTGACCTTGCAGTTTGTCAGTATGAGACTGATTTATACCGTAAAAGGAACAAACCTTCGGTGGATTTACTTGTGAGTGATAGAGCTGAAAAGGCATTGTCTGATCAAGGCTTTATCCCCCTATCTCCAGTATCCGGGTGTGAGCACTTAGTTTTCTACAGTAACGCCTCCATACAAGAGCCACCGAAATATGAGCTTTTAGAAGACAACATCAACGCTAAATTATCGTCAATGTTGCAATACATTTTATGCGTCTCTCGGTTCGCACATTACATCAAAGTCATTGGCCGTGAAAAAATTGGCTCTTTGAATTCTGCTGAAGCATGTCAACGAGACTTACAATTGTGGTTACACCAATACACGACAGCATCTGAAGTTTCATCTGATGATGTACGTAGTCAATACCCACTTCGAAATGCTCAAGTGCAAGTTAAAGAAATGCGAGGAAAGCCAGGTCATTTCTATTCAATTATACAACTTCAACCGCATTTTCAATTAGATCAAATGGTTTCTAGCATCAAGTTAGTGACCGAACTTACGTCAAGAAATTAGTAAAGGATTACAATGAAAAATATCAACCAAATGCTTAATAATGGCCAATTACAACAAGCTATTTCATTCGTTGAAACAGAACTGAAAGAAGATCCGATGAATGTCGATCTGAAAAGTGCGTTAATAGAATTGTTATGTATCAATGGATCACTTGAACGTGCTGATAAACAGCTTAATTTATTAGTTCAGAAGCACCCTGATTTCCTTGTTGGGGCATCAAATCTGCGTCAACTCATTAGAGCGGAGCAAGCTAGGCAAGACTTTATGTCAGGTCAAGCGACACCGAAATTGTTTTCCCAAACTGATACCCACTCTGAAGCATTAATCAAACTTAGATTAGCGTTAACTGATGCTCAGGATGATGTGACTGTTTGTGCTGAAAACCTTGAAAGCCATCGTCCACAAGTTAGCCTAGTTTTTGACGAAAATACCAAAGAAGAAATTAGAGATCTAGACGACACCTTAGGTGGATTTATTGAAATATTTGGCACCGATGGTCATTACTATCTAGCTCAACATTCAGAAATTGATTATATCCACTTCAAACCCGTCTCGTCATTAGTGGAAACCGTTTGGCGACGTGTTGAGCTCGCGATTAAAGATGGCCCTAGTGGTGAAGCACATATTCCTATGGTCTATGGCGGCAGTGAAACAGATGCGCAAAAGCTTGGCCGCGAAACCGATTGGGAAGAAGTGGCAACAAATGTCATGTCGGGCAAAGGGTTAAAAATGTGGTTTGTTGATGATAATGCCTTGGCATTAAATCAAATCCAAAAAATTAACACTCCTGCTCTGCAATAAATTAACTCATGAAAAGCACTCAACCAATTATGGCATCCGTACTCGATAGATTAATCGATGATGCGCCTGATGAACAAGACATTAAAGATAGTCATCGCGGACTTAATTTACGCCAACTTAGGGCTAATGTTCGTCGGGATCTTGAAAATTTACTCAATGCTAAATTGCAATGGCAAACATGGCCTGATCATTTAGCTGAACTCGATAAGTCATTAATGAATTACGGCCTAAGAGATTTTTCATCAATGCCAGTTGCAAGTTTAGATGGTCGTCAAATGTTGTGTCAGCAGGTTGCTGACACTATCAAACGCTTTGAACCTCGATTTTTAGAAGTCATGGTTGAAACCGTTGATAACGAACAGCCATTAGACCGAGTGCTTAGATTGAAAATCAATGCGTTGCTATATGCAGATCCAGAACCTGAATTTATTACCTTTGACTCAGAAGTAGAACCTATTCATCTCGCCATGATAGTAAATGAGGCATCATTGTGAACCAAGAATTATTAGAATATTACAATCGTGAGCTCGCTTATATCAGGCATATGGGATCAGAGTTTGCTGAGCAATACCCTAAAGTCGCAGGCAGATTACGATTAAGTGATGAGCATGTTGAAGACCCACATGTTTCTCGAATGATTGAAGCTTTCTCTTTGTTAACAGCGCAAATTAGACAAAAGCTAGATGACAGTTTTCCTGAGTTAACTGAAGCATTGCTAGGGCAGTTATACCCAGATTATCAAGCACCGATACCTTCGATGTCTGTTATTCAAGTGACGACTGAAAACCTGTCGACGACAGGTGTGTTATTACCTAAAAATACCAAGGTTGATACGCAAGTCGAAGGAATGAAAACCTGTCATTTTCAAACATGTTACGACATGAAATTATGGCCTATTGAAGTGACAAAAGCTCAATTTCAGAATGCGCCTTTTACAGCTCCTGAGCCACAATGGCCACAACGTGCTAAAGCCATTATTAAGCTTGATATTGCCTGTGAATTTGAAGAAATGAGCATGCAAAACTTGGGGCTTGGTAAGTTACGTTTTTTTCTTAATGGACAAGATCATCAAACCTTCCAGCTATATCAACTTCTTTTTGAGCATAGTCTAGGGTTTGCTTTAGTTAATGAAAGCCAATCAGTGTGCAAGTTTTTAACCAAACGTCATTTAAAAACTGTTGGTTTTGATGATGAAGAGCAGGTTATTCCTTACAGTCAACGCAGTAGCAGTGGTTACCGTTTATTGCTTGAGAACTTTATTTTTCCTGAGAAATTTTTATTCTTTGATATCGATGATTTAGAAGATTCATGGAAGGGGATTGATGCCTCATTTTCACTTTATA
Source organism: Shewanella sp. 10N.286.52.E4 (assembly GCF_041468785.1). Lineage (NCBI taxonomy): Bacteria > Pseudomonadati > Pseudomonadota > Gammaproteobacteria > Alteromonadales > Shewanellaceae > Shewanella > Shewanella sp. 10N.286.52.E4. Next base: position 95,753 of record NZ_JBFRJJ010000001.1, on the reverse strand, counting down.
TCTACTTAAAAGAAGGTTCGCAAGATTTAGAGAAGCAAGTCTCTGCCAGCCATTTTTTATTGGGTTGTACGCCAGTTATCAATTTATTCGAGCAAAAGCTAGAGTCTGTAAGTATTGAAGGCGCTCAATATGAATATAAGTTAGCGGCTAAGTATGCCGATGCCGAAGTCTCTGAAATCATCAATATACAAGAGGTGATTGCTTATGACCCTAAGGATAATAAAGTTGAAGTTACCCCATTTTACGGTGAGTCTCATCCTCAATACTTAGGCCATAACAATCTGTTTTGGAATGTAAGAAGAGAATCTGCAAGTTGGGCTGGTGGCTACACTGAACAAGGCACAGACTCCTATTTGTCATTAGTCGACCATAACTTTAAAGGCTTTACTCCAGAAGAAGATTACGGCGCTTGGGTATTAAGTATTACTGCGCAATGCAGTAATCGAAATTTGCCAGCGCATTTACCTTTTGGCACTGACGAACCTAAGATGTTTGTACCAGAGCGTGCAGATATCATTAAACAAGTTAAATGCTTATTAGCGCCAACTTTACCTGTCAGAGCCACATTAGGTGATGCCTCAAGGTGGCAGCTAATTAGACACCTTTCTATTGACAGTTTTAGTGGACCAAATGCATTAAACAACTTAAAAGAAACGCTTAAGTTATATGACTTTAAGTGTTCACCAGAAAATAAAAATTTAATAGAAAATATACATCATGTAGAAGTGAGCCAAGATACTGCTCGAGTCAATCAGAATGGCCGAATCAGCTTTTGCAGCGGAAGTCATATCGAAATTACTTTTATTAAAGATCACTACTCAGGCAGTGGTGTATTTTTCTTTTGCTGTATTTTGGACCATTTTTTCTCACAGTTTTCAGTGGTAAATAGTTTTACCCGCTTAAGTATGCGATTTAAAGATCAAGACGCCATTTATCATACTTGGCCAGCACGTTCAGGGAAGATACCGCTGTTATGAATCTACAAGCCATCCTTGAAGCGCCGACTGAGTTTGATTTTTATCAAGCGGTATATCAATTCCAATTGCAATTATCTCATCAAGATAAAGGCTATAGAGTCGGTCACGATGCGATTCCATCTGAAGAACTAATTCGATTTAAATCGGATCAGCATTTAGGTTTCCCAGGCCAAGCAATTAGCAAAATTGACGCAAAACTTAGCCAGCGTACAGGTAAGCAAGCCGCCGAAATGCATGTGTCCTTTATGGGGATGACTGGGCCAAGTGGGGTATTGCCGCAACATTATACCGAATTAGTCCTTGAACGATTGCGCCTAAAAGATACTGGCATGCGTGATTTCTACGACTTATTCAATCATCGGTTAATTTCCTTGTTTTATCGAGCCTGGGAAAAATATCGCTTTGCAGTCAATTATGATTCGTCACAAAAAAGCACATCAGACAGTTTCAGTCATGTGTTGAACCAATTAAGTGGCGGAGGCACTCATAGCCGTTATTACAGTGGTTTCAGTCAAAGAAAGTCTCCTAGTGCAGAGTCATTGAGGCTGATGTTAGAAGATTTTACGGGGTGCATCGTCGAGATAAAGTCTTTCGAAGGGCGATGGCAGTCATTAGCTAACACTGAGCAGACAAGAATGGTGAGCCGCGCTATGCCTGAGGGGCAATATGCTCAGTTAGGAAAAGACGCCAGTATTGGCAGTAAAGTGTGGGACATTAACTCCAGTATTACGATTAACATCAAACCCAGTGAACAAGGTTCTGTTGCTTCTTTTTTACCTGGAGAACCTGGGTACCTTCCGCTTAAAGAATTAGTGGATAACTACTTAGGTAAATCAGTAAAACACAAAGTTTATTTAGAAATAAAACAGCAAGATGCGCCTAAAGCGCAATTGTCTATGTCTGCTGTCCCACTGGGACTAGGATGCGGTTTATTAAGTCGCGCAGATAATGGACAACAACTTAAACGCCTAATGATATAAATAATAAAGGACTATAAACATGTCAGCGATGACCTTAAGTAAACTGGTTGAAAAACTGAATCCAGTGTGTCGAAAATCTTTAGAATCTGCCGCGAGTATTTGCCATAGTCGCAGTCAGTTTACCGTCGAAATAGAGCATTGGTTACTTGCTTTACTCGAAGGTGATTCTGGTGATTTAAACATTATTAATGCCAGCTTTTCGATTCAAAAAGAACAACTCATAAGTGAAGTGAGAAATGGACTAGAAAAGTTCAAAACAGGTAATAGTGCCGCGCCAAGTTTGTCACCGCATATTGTTAACTTACTGCGTCAAACATGGCTGAACACCACGATTGAATTTAATGATGATGAGATCCGAGCCGCTTATATCATTTTTACATTATTAACAGATGACTCTTTAAATTCATTGGTTTCTCGCTCTGCCAAGCAGTTAATGAAGATAGACCCTGCACAGCTCAAACATGCTTGGCCCCAACTGGCTAGGCAGTCAACAGAGCATAAAGTATCAAGCTCTGATATTGAAGAAACACAAGCAGTTCAGAGTGCCCCGAGTAAAACACCTAGCTTGGATCAGTTTACTCAAAACCTGACTGAACAAGCCAAACTCGGTAAAATTGACCCTATCTTAGGCCGTGATAATGAAATCAGGCAGATGATAGATATCCTTACCCGCAGACGTCAAAATAACCCTATCCTGACGGGCGAAGCTGGAGTGGGCAAAACGGCTGTTGTTGAAGGTTTAGCATTAAAAATCGCACAACAAGAAGTCCCTGATGCACTGCTTAATGTCAGTATTCATGTTCTAGATTTAGCATTATTACAGGCTGGTGCAGGCGTTAAAGGTGAATTTGAAAATAGACTTAAAGCACTGATTAATGAAGTTAAAAGCTCAATTAAGCCAATAATTCTATTTATTGATGAAGCGCATACCATGATTGGTAGTGGTGGCGCAGCTGGGCAAAATGATGCTGCAAACTTACTAAAACCTGCATTAGCACGTGGTGAGTTAAGGACGATAGCCGCAACAACATGGGCAGAATATAAGAAATTTTTTGAAAAAGATGCAGCACTAACTCGCCGATTCCAAGTCGTCAAAATTGAAGAGCCTAGTCCTGAGCAAGCGGTCGCCATGATGCGTGGTTTATTACCCGTTATGGAGACGCATCATAAGATCTTAGTTTCAGATCAAGCATTATGTGCAGCAGTAAACCTTTCACATCGTTATATAACGGGACGCCAGTTACCTGATAAAGCGGTCAGCCTTCTTGATACTGCGTGTGCCAGAGTCGCGATGAGCCAAGCTTCAACACCAGGCGCTGTTGAGTCATTACAACGTCAAATCCAACAGCTTGATACCCAAATAGCTATCTTATCTCGCGAACAAAAAAACGGTTCAGATCACAAGAAAGTATTGGCCGAGCTATCAAAAGCACAAAAAGGCTTTGAAAAAAGCTTAAAACCATTAATCAAACAATGGGAATCTGAATTAGCCACGGTGAAACAAATCTCGGAGCTTGTTGAACAGATCCAAACGCAGAATGATGACTGTACAGATTACCTGGCTCAATTGACCAAGCTAAAGCAGACTTTAGCTGCAAACAAGCAACCTATGGTGCATTGGCAAGTTGATGAACAATTAGTGGCTGAAGTGATTTCTGACTGGACAGGAATACCTGCGGGTAAAATGCAAGATGATGAAATAGCGACGATTTTAGATCTTAAAGCCAGTATGTCAAAACGCGTAATTGGCCAAGATCATGCTTTAGATTTAATTGCTAAAACAGTTCAAACATCTCGTGCACAACTGGGCGATGAAAAACGTCCAATAGGCGTGTTCTTATTAGCTGGCCCAAGTGGGGTCGGTAAAACTGAAACCGCATTGACCTTGGCTGAACAGGTTTATGGCAGTGAAGATAATGTCACTGTTATTAACATGTCAGAGTTTAAAGAAGAGCATAAGGTTTCATTGTTACTAGGCTCACCTCCAGGTTATGTCGGTTATGGTGAAGGTGGGGTATTAACTGAAGCGGTTCGCAGAAAACCATACAGTGTGATTTTGCTTGATGAAATGGAAAAAGCACACCCAGGTGTGCAAGATATATTCTATCAAGTGTTTGATAAAGGAATGATTAAGGATGGTGAAGGTAGGGATATTGATTTTAAAAATACCATTATCATCATGACATCTAATGCAGGTACAGATACCACAATGTCATTATTTGAAGATGAGGAAACCATCCCTTCAATTAATGGCCTACGTAAAGCATTACAAGATGACCTGCTAGCTTATTTTAAACCTGCATTTTTGGGGAGACTTAATGTCATCCCATACATCCCGCTGAGTAAATCTATGCTCAATGACATTACGACTTTGCAATTACAACGAGTGGGTAAGCGATTAAATCATCATTATCAAGCCAAGTTTAGTTATAGCGAAGATGTGGTCACGAAAATTGTTTCAATGTGCCAGGATGCTGGTTCTGGTGCACGTAACGTTCACAATATTTTGCAAAACACCATGTTGCCTGATCTTTCTATTAAAATTTTACAAAACATGGCTGGTAATAAAAAAACCACAAATGTCAAAGTGAATATTGAAAAAGAAGAATTTAATTATAAAGTCTAAATACATACTTATAGGTGTGTGACGTTCTTAAAAATATTATTAAGTATTAATATTGTATTTTAAATAATATGACTACTATTTTACGTGAAAAATAATTTTACGTGAAATAGTGTTACTTACACCTATAGGTTTTATTAATACTATTACAAAGTATTAGTTTGAGGCTTTAGTTAGATAGTTATAAAGTATTACACAAAAAGCTATCAAATGGTTTGTCTTTTAAGTTATTGATTTTGATGTTATTTTTATTTTTAAATTACATTGAAAGTATTGTTGATAATAAAAAGGTCTTTGATATAATCTCGTTGCTTTAAAACGCGAGTTTAATTTTAGATGTGCCACATTAATAACTTTGGCATGTCTGAATGCATTTTTAATAAATTGAATTAAGTTTATATTTAAACTTATATAAACCTATCCACTAATGGATGATATTTACGCAAAAGGAGCATTAATAATGCAAGCGAATACATATTTAGATTACGAAGGTATTAAAGGCGAAACAACTGCTGCAGAATTCAAAGACATGATCACTGTCTTATCTGTAGATTGGAATGTAAGCCGTGAGATTTCTTCTTTCACTGGTACTGCTAAAGATCGTGAAGCAAGTTCAACTCGTTTAGGTGACGTTACAATCACTAAACTTCAAGATAATGCTTCAACAGATATCTTTAAAGAAGCAACAATCGGTAAAGGTAAAAAAGCTGTTTTCCATATCACCAAACAAGGTGACAAAATCGAAGAAATCATGCAGATCGAATTAACTGATGCAATGATTTCAAGCTACAGCGTGTCAATTCAAGGTGACCGCCCTGTTGAAACTATCACTATCAGCTACACAGAGATGATGATGGCAGTTACACCTACAGATGACAAAAACAACATCACTGCAGCGCTACGTTATGGCTACAGCGGTGTTAAAGGTCAACAAATGTAATCCATTTGTGATCTTGTATCTTGGAGGAGAAATTCCTCCAAGATCTTTACCTATAAAGACTGAGGCAAGGAATGCTAAAGGCTACGCAAAAAAACAATATCATTAGTATTACGACTCCATTAGGTAAAGATACGCTCTACCTAACACATTTTACTGCCTCTGAAGCGATTTCCCAGCTGTTCTCAATTAGTGTTTCAATGTTTACTATTGGTACTCAAATCAAACTTGAGAGCTTAGTCGGCAAAAATGTTTGTATCTCATTGAGAAATGCCGAAAGCGATGGTGCAGCTAGATACTTCCATGGCGTAATAAGCCATATTGAATCTGCTGGAATGCGAACCGCTGCTGCAGATGTGGCACAAGACTATATTGACTATCAAGCGGTTATCGTTCCTCGAGCTGCGTTAATGAAGCAGCGAACTAACTGCCGAATTTTTCAAAATCAGTCTGTTATCGATATTCTTACTGACATATTTGGTCAACATGCCGTCAGTTTTCAAAATAAGACAACCCGTACCTATCCCAAATACGAATATTGTGTTCAATACCTTGAGTCAGATCTTGATTTTGTGACACGTTTATTACAGCAAGAGGGTATTTTTTACTTTTTCGACCACAGTATAGGCGATCATAAGTTAGTCCTTGCTGATGACATCACTGCTTATAACGCCTGCGATGAAGCGCAGGTTCGTTGTTTTTCAGGCCATCTAGCTGAGTCACATGTTTCTCACTGGCAAGGTGGTATGAGCATGGTAAGCGGCGGATTTGCTCAAAAGGGATATGATTATACTCAACCTAAAAAATTCCCATCTGGCAGCAATACGAAAAACGATTTGCCGGAACAAAAAAATCTAGAAGTATTTGATTACCTTGGCGAGTCTGAACTAAATAGTCGCTCCCAACCATTAGCAGATAATCATTTAGAAGCTTTTCAAAAAGATATGAATAAATGCAGTGGTCAAAGCGATTGCCGCAGCTTTACTGTAGGTAAGTTTTTTACCTTTAAAGATCATGAGAATAGCAGTTTTAAAGGTAAGACTTTTCTTGTGAGTGCTTTAAGAACATCAGCGACACAGCCTAATCAATCGGGTGCGAGTCAATCAGGTAGTCATGCTGTCTATCACAATGATTTTGAATGTGTTCCCAATTCAACACCTTACCGTAGTTCTCTATTGATGCAAAAGCCGTTAATCAACGGCGTTCAAACCGCTGTTGTGACCGGTGAACCAGGTGATGAACAGCATATTGATAAGTTTGGCCGAGTTAAGGTGCAATTTCATTGGGATAGAGAAGGCGAGTTTAATTCAAAAAGTTCATGTTGGATCCGTGTCGCACAAAGCTGGGCTGGCAATAAGTGGGGAGCCTTTTTCTTTCCACGAGTTGGCCAAGAAGTGTTGGTTGAATTCATTAATGGCGACCCAGACCAGCCTATTATCAGTGGTGCTGTCTACAATGCTGATTTGATGCCTCCATATGCTTTACCTGCTAAAAAAACGCAATCGGGAATTAAGTCACATAGCACAAAAGAAGGCGGCGCTGACAACTTCAATGAGTTGCGTTTTGATGATGAAAAAGGCAAGGAGTTGCTATTTTTTCAGGCCGAGAAAGATCATCATTTAAATGTTAAAAATGACCAAAAAGATAAAGTTGGCAATGACAGGTTTACCGAAGTCGTCAATAACGATAATGAAAAAGTAGGCAACGATAGCACACTAGAAATTGGCAATGATAGAAAGCAGGATATTGGCAATAACGAGACCGTTAAAGTTGGCAAAGTGCTTAATATTGAAGCGGGTAATGAAATTGTGATTAAAACGGGTGGCGCCAGTATCAAAATGAGCAGTGACGGTTCGATTTCAATAGAAGGCACCAATATTAAAATCAAAGGCACAGACGTTAAAGTTAATGGGGCGAGTATTGCCCTCAAAGCCGCTCAAATTAAGCTAAATTAGTTATGACCTCGACATCATATGCTGGCGTAGGTCAATTAGGCGCATTTTGCCGAGGGCACGAAATTGTTTGTCGATTTGGCTATCGTTATTTGATTTGTAAACCTATTGATAAGCCAATGGACCCGCTGCTAAATCAGCCAGAAATAGCATTGTCAGCATCCAGCCTTTTTGGTGAGCAATTCTTGATAAGTCGTCATACTTGGAATAATCAAACTGATATTCTGCAACGTATTTATCAATACTTAAACGCTGAGGAATTTAGCAGTAGTCAGATAACAGAAGCTGAGATGATTACGGCAATAGCCAATGCAATTGAAAGAAAGCAATTATTGGTAATTCTAATCGATTCAGATTAACCCTGATTATCTGAACTGCCATTTTTAAATGTTTATAGACCCAATGCTATTTGCGCTAACAAATAAAGGAATATTTGATGGGAATGCCAGCTGCGACGTTATCTTGTATGCATGTTTGCCCGAAGACCAATCCAGGCCCAGTACCACATGTTGGCGGGCCAATTATCATGGGTTCAGGCAATGTGTTAATAGGTTCTATGCCTGCAGCGCGCAAAGGTGACAAGCTTATTTGTGTTGGGCCACCTGACACTATCAATGCCGGCTCAAGTTCAGTACTCATCAATGGAAAACCAGCGGCTCGCTTAGGCGATGGCACTGCGCATGGTGGGAAGATCATTGTAGGTAACCCTACCGTGCTGATTGGTTAAACGACAAGGATTGTATTGATGAGTTTGCATGAGCGATTTGATTTTTTATTAGCGCAACGACAAGTGATAATGTCGTCTTTTGAGTGTGCGCCTAAAAATCTTATAGATAATACTCAAGCATTATTTATCAGTTATAAAGCGTTAAATGAAGGTGCTGCTCTTAGCCAAAGTGATAGCCAGAATGCTTGTCAGAATGATAGCCAAAGCCAGTTACTTAAAGCTAAAAATGTCACTGAACTCGTAAGCGCACTTGAATCTGAAGTGGATTATGACGTTCAAAACCAGTTGGTCATCATTCAGTTATTTTTGAAATTACATTGTCAGCAAAATTCACAGCAGCAATGTTTATTATTTCAACGATTATTTGATAGCAGCGTAATCAATTCTGCACAGACCTTTCCCAATCTTGCACTTCTTGCTAGCCAGTATTTAATTCATCCATTGGTATTGAGTAGCGATGGGAAAACAGCCGCACAAATTCATCAATACTTATTGCTTTGTATTTTTCAAGGGCAAAGACTTAACCGCAAACAAGCAAGTGAACGACTAAATACGTTAATGACACCAGTAACGCCAGTGACAACACTGTATGTTGAGTTGCTGATGGAAGTTAAAAAAGCGCCATTAAAGATCTACGAAAATGTTATTGAATTAGAAATGGTAGATAGTATTTTATTTGATTTTTACATCGCCTCCTTAGATGAAGAACAACTCACTTTGATACTCAATGTTATGAGCCAAGACGATACATTAAGGGCTAAAGTGATTGAGGTTATGGGGTATTCTGGTTTTATTAAGTTTGTGCCTTTTCTAGCGAAAGCGATGCAACAACCCTCGCAAACAATGGCAGCGTTTAATGCACTCAAAATCATTTTAGGTCCCTTGCTTGAACAAGCAATTTCTCTTCAGTGGCAATCTGAAAGCGATTTGGATAAACGTTGTGAATATTTACAGTTTTACAGTGCGAAGTTGCTTGACCGTTGGCCAGCTATTGCACTTAACTATAATCAAAATAACACTATCAACCGAATGCTAAATGGTGTTGAAGTGAATGAGAGTTCTATCGAATTCTTGCTGACACAAACAAGTCCGGTTCATCAAAAAATAGCGCAACTTCACCAGTATCGCTTGCACGGCACTATTTCAAAAGCAATCGCCAGCACAGCAGATAGCAAGTTGGCATCATGATTATAGATGTCCAACATACCCGTCTTAGTATTGGTGATAATACCGACACTGAACGATTGATTAACTTACCTTTTAGTGAGCCGTTAGAATTCTCATATCAGCAGAACTCACAAAATGTTGTCGCAGTCATGGCGGCAAATTTATCTACTGAACGCAAAGTTGATCGCTTAGTAGACTTGCTATTTAAATTAAAATTACAAGATGACACTGTATGGAAAACATACCAGGGTAAGCCTGTTTTTTGGTTGCTGCCAAACCTTTCTGCCAATGAATTACAACACTGGGTGAGTGTGCTTCACCAACATTTACCACATTGCTTTGAACATCCACTCACTCGGATTTTTCCTAATGGAAGCGCTTCGTTAATGTTTGCCTTTAAGGCACTAGAAGCGATGTCATTTGATTCACAAAGTGTGGTGTTAATTTCTGTTGATAGCTTATTTTTTGACTTAGCAGAGTTGTCAGCGACAGAAAATCTCATTACCGAGGAACAAGGATCTGGCAGTCGTCCAGCAGAAGCCGCAATGGTGACAAACTTAAGGGTTAATACCACTGGTTTAAGCATTGACCTATTAAGTCAAAATAACTGCAGTTTAGTGCAGCAAACTCAAACTATTCAAAGCCTTTTTCAGCAGGCAAATAAAGCGTGCGAGCCTGAGCTTTTTAATCAATTGTATTTACCCGGTGCTAATCAAACTGTGACCGATAATTGGCTAAATGCATATGAACAGCTTGCAGGCAGAATTGATTCAGATAGTGACATTTCACAGACAACAAATTTCACAGGAGACATTGGTTGTGTCTCTGGTTTATATAATTTTGTGCATCTTTTTAACCGTTATGAACAACAGGCTGTAACAGGGAAAAGTTTACAGCTTGAAGTGTCTCAAACGCTGCATTTAGGATTAGCAACATACTCATGGATAGAGGCATAAACAAGCATGACAATGAGTAACTTTCGCTTTAATGGCCAAAATCGTCATATTGTAGTGGCGCTAACAAGCGCGTCTACGCCAGCGGGTTTCCAACTATTAACCTTTGATAAAGCAAATCAGTTAACAGACGTTATCAATGAGATATCACCTCATTTAGTTCGAGATCGTAACGCGTTGATTTATGGTCGTGATTTAGTTTTACAAGCAGGATTATCTGCCACGCTACAGCCACGTAATATTGTAAAAAACCTGACAGAAGCAATCGAGCGTTCATTGCTCAGAGTGTATGTTGAGGTGCCTAAACCGCAAATTCAATACTCGACAGAAACAGCCACGCCAGGCGTAAGTTCAAGTGCTAAAAAAACGCCAAAATCGAATAACGGCAAGAAAGCTAGCTCAGCAGCGTCAGCCGGATCTGTAACCAATAATACCTCAACAGAAGTGGCTATTGATAAGCAAGAGTGCCGTAGCGATCCTGTTTCCATGTTAAGTGGCGAAGAGATATTACCGCTGGTTGATTTCGAAATCAGTGGCCTATTACCCCTAACGTGGCGACGTTTATATCGCTCTAGTAAAATCGATTCCAATATCGGACTAGGCTTCGGTTGGCGACATAATTTCAGTGTCCAATTAACTCATCAATATAAAGAAGCGCCTAAAATTGGCCCTAAAAAACCAGCAAAGCAATGGTATGAATTAACAGATGAAGAAGGGCGGGTACATGTGTTTGACTGCGTTAAACGTGGTCAAACAAGCATTCAAACTTCGACAGGTTGGTCGTTAGTCCATCAAGCGGATGGTCGACAGGTACTGATTAAACCTGACGAGAGCCATTGGGCGTTCAAGCTTTATGAAATCGAAGGCAAAACGGTATGGTTACTTGAAACCATCAGTAACCATCAAGGTCAATATTTTGAACTGTACTATGACAAAAAAGGCCGCTTAGCTCAGATTACTACAGGGCCTAAACGTGGGGTGTTATTACATTACAACGCCCAAAATAATTTGTTACGGGTGTCATCATATGTGCTGAATGACAAAGGTAATCGAGAAGTTCATCCATCATTACTAGCCAGTTATCAATATGATGATGCTGAAGCGTTAATAGCGGCAACAGATATCAATGGCCTTGTAGAAAGGTACAGTTATGTCGACGCAGCTAAACCTAAAACACAAGCTGAGCCACACAAACATCCCCTAGGGCCCAAATCATCGACTTATCTGCTAAAACGCAGAACTCGGGCATCGGGTTATAGTCATCACTTTGCATGGGATAGCCATAATGCCAGTGCTAAATGTATCGAGCAATGGGGTGACAATGACACCTATCATTACCACTTTGCCTATGAGCAACAATCAAGCGGAATGCGCAGCAGCTGTGTTGATTCTTTGGGAAACAAAGAAGAGTTTGTTCATAATGCTCAAGGTTTATTAACTGAGTATCATAATGCCAATGGGCATATTACTCGACATCAGTATGATGCAGCGGGTCGTAAAGTTGCCACGATTGATGCTAATCATAATCAAACCCAATACCTGTATAACTCTTTAGGTCAAATTGACTCGATAGTTCAACCTGATGGGGGCGTCACAAGTTTTGAATACAACCGTTTAGGGCAACGTATTCTCACTCAAGATCCTATGGGTCGAAAGTTATCAAAGCAATTCGATGCAACAGGTCGGATTTTGTCTGAAATTAATTTTGATGGTCGTCAGCGCCAGTATCAATACAATGATTTTGGTCAAGTCACGCAAAAAATTGAGTTTGATGGTGTGACGCATAAATATTTATGGGATCGTGACGGGGAGCTACTCGCAACGCAAGTAGGGGAGTCACTCACTCGATATAGCCACGACCGTTTGGGCCGAGTCAATGCGGTTATCGATCCACAAGGGCTAGTCACCGAATTTATTCGAGATGACAAAGGCCAAGTTGTTCAGCAAAAGTCTTATCCTCAATCAGCGCCTGAAGAGTCGATTAATAAATACTTTCAGTTTGATGATGCGGGGAGGCTGACTTGTCACTCACAAGATGTCAGCCAACTTGATATAAACGCTGATGAGATTACGAGCACCAATACAGATGTGCTAGATAATAAATCAGATGAATCATCGTTAAATCACACCATGCTCAGCTATCAGGGGTTATCACAGCCTAGCGAACAAACCTTTGCTGATGGCAGCTGGCTTAAGTTTCATTATGACAAAGAACGTAACCTTAAACGCATCGCCCGCAGTGATGGTTCTGAATACGCCATTGATTATACGCCAACTGAGCAACCTAAAAAGTTAGTCGGTTTTGATGGGCGCGAGCAGCAATATCAATACGATGCTAATGATAAGCTGATTGCCGTGAATGACAGTGATACTCGCTTTATTGAGCTAAGCCGTGATGCCATGGGGCGCATTGTTAAGCAAAGTAGTCATGTCAAAATAGAAGCGAATGCACTATCACCACTATTAAATACCCAAAACTTTTATCAATATGACAAGTTAGGCCAAATCACCCGTGCTCATAATCAGCATCGTACAGTTGAGCAGAAATATGATGTTCAAGGCCGTTTAGCAACATCAACTCAGGGCAGCTGGCAGCTTGAGTATCAATATAATGATAAAGGTCAGCGCAGGCATCTTGTGTTGCCCGATGGCAGTAATATTGGCTATCAATACAATGCCAATGGCCAACTTACAGATATTAGTTTACAAACCGCTGTAGATGGAGCACAAACGGCTGTAGATGCCGCAGTAGCAAGGCCTGATAAACAAACATTAAACACACTTGTTAGTTATCAATATCTACCTTCGGGGCTTTTACATAAAAGCCAACAATCAAATCAGCTTGAGTTAGTCCAAGAGTTTGATGCATTCTCACGATTAAGCGCGCAAACATGGTCCAACCAATGTGATGCCACCACGTTTGAATATCGTCAATATCAATACGATAAGCAAGACCAGCTAAATCAATTATCAACTGAATTAGCAGCCCAGCAGCCAAGGGTTAAGCAATTTACTTATAACCGTATCAGCCAGCTGGTTAAAGATGTCACAGCTTGTATGGGTGAATCATTCACTGCCGTGCATGAAAGTGCTGGGCATGAAATTAGCGCCGATGATAACAGTGCCTTTGATAACAGTGTCTTTGATGACAGAGAACAAATTGTCAGACCGCTTGCAGGGATTAAGTCAGGTTCTGGCACTCACCAATATCAGTGGGATGCTTTCGGTAATCCGCAAACGGCTATCGGGACTCATGCTGTTAATAACGTAGCTGTTAACAATGCAACTGATAACAATCGCACTGATAAAAAATCGACTGAAAATAGCCCAGCAGAGCTAACTGTAAATACACCATTTGATGAGGTTATTGTTAAAAATGACCGTCTGTTAAGCATGGCGGGTATAGATTACCGTTACGATGCTAGCGGCAATCAAATTAACCAATTAGCTAAAGGTGATAAACAGCAGCGCAGCTTTAATGGCTTAAACCAACTGGTGCATATTAATGTTAATGGCCGGCTGGCCCAATATGAATATGATGCACTAGGTCGGCGCAGCTCCAAAATCACCGAACAAGGCCGCACAGATTTTATTTGGGATAATAACCAGCTAATAGGTGAATGCAGCCTAGGAGAATACACCTGGTACATCTATCAGCCAGAGACTTTTTTACCGGTAGCGTTAGTCAAACATGGTCAAATTTATCACTACCATTTAGACCAACTCGGTACACCGATTTGCTTAACTGATGTTAATGCGCAAACCGTATGGCGCAATCATCTCGATGTATTTGGTCATGTTGACTCAACACATATTGAAAATAGTGCTGAGGTGGCTAATCACATTGATAACCTACTGCGCTTTCAAGGCCAGTACTTTGATGATGAGTCAGGTTTACATTACAACCGCTTTAGGTATTACAGCCCAGAGCAAGCACGGTTTATTCATCAAGACCCCATAGGATTAGTGGGTGGTATTAACCATTATCAATATGCGCCAAACCATGTGAACTGGGTGGATCCGTTTGGATTATTGTGTAAAGAAGGAGAGGAAAAATTAGAAAGAATGCTTGGGACTCTAGTAAACGATACAGGTATTGATACAGCAACAAAAGATAAGATACTGCAAGCAGCCATTACCAGTGCCGCCTTGGCAGGTGACCCTAATGCTTATGTCAAATATACGAAACCTGGTGGTAAGAACAAGTTAGATTATCAATATGATATTACCGGTTTAGATGAAGACGCGGGCACGATTACTATTTCAAAAGAGATTGAAGGGGCAAACAGTGTTAGAGAAGTTACTTTAACCGTTGAAGAGTTTGCCGGTGGTCATCTTGTTGACGGAAAATTGGTTAATGAAGATTGGGCGAAAAAAGGCTCCTTTGTACAAGAAAAAGATATTCCGCTTAATAAAGCGAAAAAGAAAGATGAAACTCAAACTTATAAACTGACTGACAAGCAGCAAAAAGAATTAGAGGAATGTTGTCAGCAACGTGACGCAGAAATGACTAAACGTGATGAGTTTGACCGCGGTACGCCAGAATATAATAAGCAGATCCCCCCAATTAATCATCAATCAGCTAAAATTGGCGAAAAAGCCGCTGATATGGCAGTTAAAGACAAATACCCGGGCTTTGAACGTATTCACCCAGACGATTTAGATAATTCGTCTTCAGTGTCGGGAAATTTTGATATGGTTTATCAAAATGCTAACGGTGATGTCATTATTGTTGAAGCCAAAGGGGGCAAAAGCCCATTGGGTAAAAAGAAAATTGATGATGAATATCATCAGCAAGGCACGACTAAATATGCGCAGGCGATTACAGCTAGTATGGAAGGTAACAAGAACGCGAATGCTGTCACCGACAGAAAAGCGGCTGTAGCAATTAAAGAAGCGGCGGAAGATGGTAGTAAAGTTCAGTATTTACATATTGAAACACCAATTACTAAAACCGCAGCTGGCAGCACAGTCAATGACGTTAGCATATCTGAATTTGATATCGATACCACTCAATTAGTAGGTTAATGATGAAAGTAGAAAGAAAATACGATCCAGAGTTTTCGACATGTGTCCCTTTATTGGAATGGCTAGAGGCGCCGAGAAGAAGAATTAAAAAAATACCAGTTAATATCGTTAAAAGTCGTGATAATTTGATTCGATTTTCCGATACCCAAATCAACCTCGCCCGTTGGCTCACTTGGGAGCAGCAAACACCCGGAATAGCCAAAGAGTCAAGCTCAGCATTGGTACATGCGGCTAAAATGTTAGCGGCTTTTCATCAAATAGCGCAGCAACCCGAGCTTAAACATACCATTAGCATTGCTGAATTACCGGCGGTGACCTGGTCGGGCGAGGGCATATTGGCATCAGGATTAATTAATTCGGCAGACTGGTGCGAGGCATACTTTTGCGCAGTGATAACACGCGATGAAGCCAGTATGGATACTTTAGCGAATTTCCCCGTGGCCTTAATAAAGCAAAGTGGTACCAAAGCTGGCCCAGTATCTTATTTGCTTGTTGAAGTGTTTCAAGCATACCACCACAAAAAAGATAATTTCCCGAGCTTATTGCAAGAAACTATGAGTGCAGCGGTGGCTCAAAATGATGATTGGGCATTAGGTATCGCAATGGGCTACTTAGAAACATTCGCAGCGCTAACCACCGACATTGGTTTCGACTTTAATGAAGTACTGGCGAAAAACCTTGTGCATCAAGAAAAGTATAGGATGAATGCCGCGGATAAAGACGTAGTGCCAGTTGCTTCTTTTTTACCAATAGAGCTTTTAGGTATGGCGTGCATGTGGCATGACAAAGGCAACACCGTGACGGTTGAATCCGACTCATTGCCGCGATTTTTAATTGAAGGGACTTACCTTTAAGTGTGCATCTTAGATCATTGGTTGTTCTATTTCGTTGAACTAAGCCATACAAAATATTGCTATTTTTAGCAATGTTACTGTTTTTTGGGGGTGTAATGTTTGGTTTAATAAAAAGCTTTGATGTACATATGTGCTCAGAAGTGAAAGGCATTGTATTACTGGACGGGAATCCTGTAGTCGGTGCAGTTATTAATCGTAACTTAGAGTTTGCTTATAAAGTTGAAAAAGAAGATGTAACAGTAACTGATTCCGAAGGGCAATTTTATTTACCCGCTATAAATATCAAATCAAAAATCCCAGGTGATATGTTTTCGCATGAAACAACTTCTCAGTTTATAACTGTCACCTACGATGGGGAAACTTACGTACTCTGGAATTCCAGTTTAAGGGGCATTACAGAGCTCGTGGAGTATAAAAATAAGTTAGCAAGTTTAGACTGTGATTTATTATCTTCAAAAGTACACTTTTCTTTTCCTAATCTAACAAATCGAAATTTAGATTTTAGTGGCTCGGGAATTTGCCATTGGGAAACAGACTTTGAGATCTATGAAGTAGACGATGGAATCGATTACTTCGAAAATTTTTAAAACAATATATACAAAGGAATGTAATGAATATCTTATCTCCTAGCCTTGCTGTGGAACTAGCTGAATTTGCCTATAAAAGTTTAAGAAATAATAAAAGTGGCGCGCTAGATGCCAGCATGTTGATTAATAAGAACTTCGCTTTTAGCGCTAAAAATTCAAAGTTAGATGGTGTTAGCGGTACAGTTGCTGAGCATTTATTAAATCACGCCAGTGGCTTTGGTTTTTTTGGTTTAGGCAAAAATGAAGGTCAATTTGCAGGGGATATAGTCATTGCTTTTAGGGGTACTGCAGGGCTAGCTGATACTTTGACTGATTTGCATTGCGGAGTGACAGTTGGGCCAAACTATAAAGCTGTTCACGCAGGTTTTAATCGGACATTTGAGTCTATAAAACCTCAGCTAGCTTCTTTACTTAATAAAGCAGGTAACCGAGCAGTCCATTGTGTAGGGCATAGCCTCGGTGGTGCATTAGCAACCTTAGCTGCAAATTGGATTAAATCACAGTATAAAGTTCCTGTTAAGTTGTATACATTTGGTGCTCCGAGAGTAGGTTTTAACCCTTTTGCATTGCAAACAGAAACGAGACTAAATGGGATCTATCGAGCTGTGCATAGAAGCGATCCAGTTCCTATGGTACCAGTGTGGCCCTTTGTGCATGCTGGTAATGAATATCGCCTAAGCACTTGTGTTTCGTTTAATGCGTCTTCCCATAAGATGTTGGGTAATGCGCCTGGTTACATCGCCACCGCATCGAAGTATTCAGACTACAAACAAATGCAACTTGGTTCTATCCAAAATCTTGCGATTGTAAGATTAAAATATCAGGAAAGACATTTAGCCAGTTTCAATGCTCATTGGGCTGATAAAATAGGGGATGCGCTGCTTACCTTGCTTCGTGATAGTGGAAAAATTACCAGTATTCTAACTCAGGCAGCAGTAGGAAGTGCTCTAACTATATATGATGCATTAGCAAGAGGCCTTGTTGAAATCTCTCAAATGTCGTCTAGATATGCAGAGGATACAAAAGGGATTTTGGGTCATATTCTTAATTATGTTGGTAAACCAGGCGTAAAGATTGTCGATATGACATACCAATTAATCAAAGATATATTAGTATTGATGCTAAATAAGCTTAATACTGTTGTTAGTGCTGCTATTCCCGCTGTTTCAATGTATATGTAATCTGAACTACTGCTAAGCATCGCTCGGTGCTTAGTTTTTTTAATTTCTTTAATTTTAGTTTTGCAGTTGTAAAGGAATGACGTTACTGCATTTTATTTTAGCTAAGCTTTAACAACTTTAAGTTCAACTTGCTATTACTGATTAAGTAGAATTATGTTAAATATATAGAACATGACTTCTCTAACCTTCAAATTAACAGCAACACCCACAATTAACATTTCAAAAGTCATTGATAGCGGGAAGTGAAGCATAATGAAAAAATTAAATTTTATATTATTAACTCACAAGAATGTGAATATTTGGGCGTTGTGAAAAATTTTTAAGTCATAAATATATAAAGCGGCAGTTGTTATCACGACGCTGTCGTGAATATATCTAGATTTAACCCATCACGTTTTGCTCATTTCAGCTGAAAACTTACCAACATTACTTAGCTTTCTTTCATCGATGATTTATATCAATTATTAGATTCTCGATACTTTCCTCCTTTAAACTCAAGATGATAATTAACTGTTTCTCAATATAAAAATATTACTTGATGTATACTCAAATGACTTAGCTGAATCGATAATACCGACTTTAATTAAGGATATTCAAACCCTTAAGTAGTTAGCATTTTTAACTTAAGCGTTTGTACTCTGATATGCCAATGATGGCGGATTTGCTTGGTGAGCATTACTCTTTTTTGTTGTTTCTAGTTAAGAGGATATAAGTTTTACCGAAGGTATTAAAATTGGTTGCAGTTAATCATTTAGCGTCAGATGGCGCTAATAGCTCATATGACGAAACGCTTTTCTCACTGATAGCTCAAGATCTTGAACAAAAAGGTTACAGCATTCGCCTAGGTGCACTGCCTGAACCGCTAGCCCAATCATTACTTACCTATCAACTATCTATTGAGGCTGAAGCTTTCAAAAGTGCGGGTATCGGTCGCGGTGAAAAATACCTGCAGAATGAATTTGTGAGAACAGATGAAATCTGTTGGATTACAGAAGGCGCAACACCGGCTAATCAATGGCTTGATTGGACAGCCAGGTTACAAGATTATTTGAATCGGCGGTTATTCTTAGGGCTGTTTTCTTTCGAAAGCCATTTTGCTCATTATGGGCCTGGTGATTATTACAAACGCCATTGTGATGCCTTTAAAGGTGAAGCTAATCGGGTGCTTTCTGTTGTCGCTTATTTTAATTCAGGCTGGACCAGTGCTGATGGTGGTGAGTTAGTGCTCTATATGAATGAGCAAGATAAACAAGGCCTCAAGGTTGTGCCATTGTTAGGCTCTTTGGTTATTTTTTTAAGTGAAGAATTTCCCCATGAAGTATTACCTGCTAAGCGAGACAGGCGCTCGATAGCAGGTTGGTTTAGGGTAAATACTTCTGTCGCTAATAAAGTTGATCCACCTGTGTAATTTGACTTAGTTACTAAGTCGCCTTAAACCACAGTGTATCTACTGTGGTTTAGGGCGCTCTTGTTTAAGTTGCTCTTGTTTAAATTGCTTTGGTTTAAATTGCTTTGGTTTAAGTCACTCTTATTCAAGGCGCTTGTTTAAGTAGCTTTAGTTTAAGGCGATTAGGTTTAACGTGACTTGGTTTTAAATGCGCTTTGGTGTTAATCCATTTGCTATAAACTTTAATCAATGTTGATCTATTCTATCGTTTATTGATTATCCAAATATTGCTCAACGGCATCATTACGCTCTTCTACATGAGAAATTAATTCATCTATCGCTTGGTAAAATTCATTACTGTTGTTTAAGAATGAATACCCCGACCGCTCAGATGTCGCATAAGGTTCAATTAACGCTTGGTAGTCTTGATACTTTGCTTGTATTTGATTGGTTTCAAATGCAGTTTGTGACACTGAAAGCAGGTACTCGTTGTAACGATTTTTGTATTCCTCATCCGCATAAATATTGCCAATGAGTGGCCAATCTGCTGAATTTAAGTCAGAGAAGTCTAGCGCTAATGCGCCGCCCATTTTTCCATCTTGAAGAGTTTCGTTATGATCCCAAGGGATCCAAGTGAGTTGCGACGTTTCAGGGTTATTATATAAATAATAGTTGTGTGGCATAACGCCATAAGAGTCCCAGTTTTGAATAATGCCATTAACAGCTAAGTAGTTAAGATATGCATCAACATTAAATACTGCCTCTAAATTAGCCCGCCAAGTTTGTGGGTCGCTGGTGGCCGTATCATCGTGTAATGCACTGAATAATGCTTGGATATCAGACCAATCAGCATCATCTTCATTGGTTTTTTTCTCAAAGCTCTCTTCGTCAAAACTGCCATAAGCAAACGTGGCACCATCGTCTTCAGGCTTATAGAGATTACCATCATCACTGCTAAATTGAGTGTCGAGAACTTCGCCGTCAACTTCTTCAACTAAGGTGTACAAACCAAAGTATTCAGGGCCTTCACCATGGTCAACATAGAGGGTATAAAATGCGGTGTGCGACACTGCAAGTCCTGCATCGTAGAACACATCAGCCGCGACTTTTTCACGCACGAAAGAAGGGTCGCTATAGTTGTTTTTAAGACTAAATTTTTTGAAACCATAAAAGCGTTGGTTATCAATTTGCGGATAGTCATCTTCGTACTCATCAAAATCCAACTTGAACGAGAGTTTTAAAATCCCTTGTTGCCAACTGGTTTGCAGTGAAGAATTTCCCTTGAACCTTATCCCAACTCGGTACCATTGAGTGTCGTTATAAAATACTTCGGCGGGGACAAATATTGGGTCTTCATCAGTATCTGTTAAGCCATTGTTTGACGTTGATTGACCAAAAGTGCCGTAAAGAGCTGTCATGTCATCTAGCATGCTTTGCCAGTTAGCTTCGGTGACGACAAAATCTAGGCGTTTTACTTGGGTATCGTCAAACACTTCGTCAAAATTAGGATCGACATCTTTGGTGTGTGTGGCTTCTGTCCAATCGGTTGCTTCGAAATCAGAATCGTAATCGATAACTGGGGTTACAGTCTCTTCAGGTACTGTGATGACTGTATCTTCACTGGTGCTGTCATCATCACTACTGCCACAACCTGTGAACAAAAGTAAGCTGCTCAACAGCACAATAAAAATAGATAAATATGGTTTGTTATTTGGGGTATTAACGTCGAAAAAACGATCTAGTGTGGACATAATTCTCTCCTGTAATCGAGCCACTCGAAACCATTACCATTGGGTAAGATGCCGAATGAATAGCTTAATTAAAGAGTGTGCAAAGAGTGAGCAGAAACTGAGGAGTTAGCATGGATTTAAGGTGTTAGATATTTGATGCAGGTGACTAAGGCTTGCTACATGCGACTTTAAGCGATGACTTTATATGATGAGTGTAAGCGATACTTTTAAGCGCATGATTATAAAAGTGTAATTTTGAGCGCGTGATTTTAAGTTCAAATCCAATTTAATGGCTAATTAGGTTATATATTTGTCGTAATACGTTTGAAGCCGAACACTTCAGAATTCAGATAATGATACTCAGCCTTGGCATGATCAGCTAAAAGGTGTTACGGCAATACTTCTGGAGTAGGGAGTAGGGAGTAGGGAGTAGGGAGTAGGGTGTAGGGTGTAGGATAATTATTGCCTTTTTGTTAATTTTTGGTTGCTTGGTTGGGTAGGGTTTAATAGACTTAGCGCAGAAAAATAAGGCGCTGAAAAATAAGCACTTATAAAAAATTAATTAGTTTAAGTTTTTGAATTAGCATTTAATTAGGGATGAATAATGTTATTGAAATCCAAAGTTTCGTTAGCTTGTGGGCTAGCGCTGGTACTGAGCGCCTGTGGTGGGTCATCTTCTGACTCTGATAAAACCGACAATGGTTCTGGGATCCCCGTAGACAACACCAACCCTGACTCGCAAAAAATTAGTAATGCTAGTCAATACACGGCAACTCAACTGGAAGCAGCAGCTAAGTCATTAGTTAGCCAAAAATATACCGGCAATCAACAACCAGCTGAACTTGATGTCATTCAGTCACAAGCGGCTTTTAAGCAAGTTTTTAATGCTGAAGGAATTCTTTTACCCAATCTTACCCTTGAAAATATAGAAAATTATACTTCAACTAATGGTGATGTTGATGGAAAATCTGCCTGTGAAATGAGCGGCAGTGTTAACTATAAGGGTAAGCTTGATAGTAACGGTTTGGGTAATGTCACGATTGAATTTGAGCGCTGCCAAAGCAGTGATGGTAAATTTACCAGCGGCAACTTTGCCATAGCGATAAAAAGCATGCTTGATAATGAATTTAGCTTTGATGTCTACTTTGACAATGTCTCTTGGACTCAAGAGGGAACCCCTGTATCACTAACAGGTTTTTATGCGATTAAAGATAGTTTCGAATATACAGGTGAATATCAATATAGTGTAGATCTTGATTTAGTTTATAACGTTTCTGGAAAACAATATCTTTATCAAATATCCAATGTTACTCAATATGATAATCAAACGTCTTCAGAAAGTTTTCAAGGCGATTACTTTGTTAGTGACATTGGCAGGATCGGTATTGACACTGAAGCACTTGGGATTAATTTTTACAGTGGAAAAATTATCCTTAGTGGCAGTAATCAAACAGCATTAGATTTTAATAATGACATCGGCAGTGATTTGATTAAATACAGCCAAGATAACGATAATGATGGCTTGCATGATGTCGGTACTTATTTCTCTAATTTATACGATCTACTACAGGGGAATGCAGCAGATAAACTACTGGTTGATCTAAACAGCTTATCTTTGCCGCCAGTGGCCTATTCGCCTTGGGGAAGTTCATACAATATCTTTACTTATACCCCACTGGTGGTAGATCAAGGCAGCTATAGTGATCCCGACACTCCCATAGAAGAATTACAAATAAGCTATCGATGGTATATTAATGGCCAAATAGTCCCAGATCAGACTAGCAATATTTTACCCGCTTACATCGCAGTTTATGGTGATGATGTCAAAGTCAGCATGGTGGTGTTTGACGGCGGCACAGCGGTTGAAAGCAGTTATTTCACTTTTACTATAGGTGATGCCCCGCTTGAAGTTGAATTAACCAATTTGCCTAGCAGTATTCATGCTGGTGATAGCGTTGAATTTACCGCAACATTCAGCGATCCTGACAATCAAAATAGCCAACAGAGCAGCCAACTGCTTACCGGGCCCAGCGGGGCAACTATTGACAGCAATGGCTTAGTTACTTGGGAGGTTGGCGATGACTTTTTATTCCCACTACAGACTTTTGAATTTACCTTTGCAATCACCAACGCCAGTGGCGAAGTGATTGACCAGCAAGTTGTTAATATAGATGCTACCTCTGATAAAGCTTTCCCTGTCACTCGCTCAGGGATTGTAGTGCCATCAAATAATCAATCTATGATGATAGGCGATTTTGATAATGATGGTAATAATGAAGTATTGGCTACAGATAATTTACATCGGGTATTTTTATTAGCAGAGTCAAACGGCCAATACAGCCAAAAGTGGATGTATCCATTTGCATTACCAACGGCTGGCAATATCATTCAGCTGCTCACATTTGACATTGATAATGATGATTTTGAAGAAATATTGGTTGTCACTGAACATGGAATAAGTGTGATAGACGGTGTGAATTCACTGGCAACGTCATTGTTTGCAATCGATGGTTCCATTCATTCTGCAGCGATTACTGATATCGATAATGATGGTGTGGCAGATATTGGTTATTTATATAAGGAATCAGAATACTACGATGATTCAACTCTGGAAGTGATTAGTTACAACGAGCCTAATAACACACTACTTTCAATAGATGTTGAACAAGCAAGAGAAGTGGTCTTTGCTGATGTGGATGATACTGCAGGTCCTGAAATTATCACTAACAACGGTCTTGTTTATGATGCTGTTACAGGGGTAAATAAATGGATCAGTAGCACGGAATTTAGTGATGCCCATATAGCAACTGGAGACTTTGATTATGATGGTATTAATGAAATTGTAGGGGCTAATACGTGGGGAGATATCACTCTTTTCTCTGCACAAAATAAGTCACAGATTGCAAGTCTAGAGTCTTTTAATACTTGCTCAATCAATGTCAGTAATATTGATAATGATGCTGCCGATGAACTTATCATTGGTGATTGTCAATGGGGCGATATTCATGCTTATAACCTTGAAGGAACAGACTTAGAGCAATTATGGTCGGTAAATATGCAAGATCATGGTTCTAGCTCTGTGGTGATTGGTGATTCAGATAATGACGGAAAAGATGAAATACATTGGGGGAGTGGCAGTGGTTCATCAGGTGAAAACATCTTTGTTGTTGCCGATTTAACCGCAACCTCAGTGACGATTAAAGAAGATGTTACATCCATCAATCTAGACACATTTACTGGTGCGGGTTGGTCGCGAATTACCGAAGACAATGAGCAAGCAGTCTTCTTTATCCCTAAATCAAGCAGTGGGTATGGCGGCAGTCGCATTGTAACCATGGACCCTCAAGGCGAATATGATATCAGCGATGTCATTTCAACCAATTGGGATAGAAGTGCTGTTGCAGTAACAACAGATTATAACCAAGATGGTTTTGGTGACATTTTCCTACCTACAACAGATCTTTATGATGGTTCATTTGGTGTAATACAACTCTTTGATTACAGCTTTCAGTGGCAAACTGCAGCGACTTATGATTCGGATATTGGCACGATTAAAGCCGAAGATATTAATGCCGATGGTTATATTGATGCCGCTTATATTGATGGTTCAAAGTTAAACTTAATCGATATTGAGAATGAGCAAATAATTGCTAAATATAGCTTTGATTCATTTATTAATGATTTTGAGATAAATCAAGCTGACAATATAATTGTTGCTCGAGAAGAAGCCTTGTCCGTAATGACATTAACCAATGGTCAACTATCTGAGCAATCATTTATAGAGCAAAATTGTAACCGGATACAGCTAATTAACTACGACACTGATGCGGCCAATGAAGTGCTTTGTATTGTGAGTGATACTTATAGTACCCATAAAAGTGATATTTATATTTATGACATTGACGACAATGCGTTGGTTGAAAAAGAACATTATGAGTACCAAAGTAGAATTATCGATATCGCTATTGATGAGTCAACGTCAAATCAGCAGCAATTCTACCTCACAACTCAGCAAGGGACTGACAGTTATTGGGATGACGATAATGTCTATTTATTAGAGAAACATAGCGCGTCAGGACATAACATATGGCGCAGCCCTAGCTTAATCGGGAAACCAAGCGAGCATAGCTTAAAAGTACGCCATAGTGATGCTAATGGTACACAAATGATACTGGCAACAGGTCTTGCTATGTACCTCATCAATTAAATTATTTATATGCTGTATATAAAAGCTTGCAATACGCAGTAATGCCGTTCACTTAGCATGAAATAAGTGATTGGCCGGTATATTCTTTAGTTTAAAATCCGAGCTCTGTTTCAGAGTTCGGATTTTTTATGTTCGTCTCATAGGCTCTATATATCATCAATTAAATAATGTATTAATATGGCGATATCTGGGTTTCTAATTGCTGATTTCTAATTTTAAAACTCTAATACTAAGAGCATCTTGATCTAAAACGGCGACAAAGTTCAGCTAGCTGTCAAATCAGGTCTGAGCTAGTACAGTCTTCATTAGCTTTGAATTAGGTTTGTACTCGGTTCTGAGAGATGGTATCTACATAGGCCAGAACAGAGTACTGTTTGATAAGCAGTTATACAGAGTTAGTTACACTCTCTTAAGTTCTGATTACAAGTTCTATTTGAAGGTGAGAACCGCAATAACAATATGCAAAATGGTGTTATTGCGGTTTTCATATTTGGCTGTTTTTACTTATCCTGAATTCAGGTTACTTAGTCCGCTCAATAGTTTGCTTCCAAAATTGCTTTGAAAGGTGGCTGGTTTTATTGGCCAGTCGTCCCATTTGTTCACATTTGTTCTGCGTATCTTCGGTTTGGATTAGACTTTGGTTTGAAAGCTCATCAATTTGCTGAATCGAACGACTAATATCTTCCGCTACTAGAGTTTGCTGGCTCATTGCTGCTGCGTTGAGCGCTGCCATATCTTGAATGCGATTAATCGATGATAAAAGCTGGTCAAAAGCACCATCGGCTTCTTCTGCTAGTGATACAGAAATATCAACTTGGCGCTGACCTGCTTCCATTGCTTGGGTGGCTTTTTGAGTGCTTTGTTGGAAATTAGCCACGATATGTTCAATTTCTGCAGTGGATTCACTGGTGCGAATCGATAATTGTCTTACTTCATCGGCAACCACCGCAAAGCCTCTGCCGCTTTCTCCAGCTCTTGCTGCTTCAATCGCTGCATTGAGTGCGAGTAGGTTAGTTTGTTCTGCAATGCCTTTAATTTCACTCAACACGCTAGCAATAGATTTACTGTCGCGCTCGATGGTGTTAACCACAGTTGAAAATTGAACCACTTCTTTTCTGAGCTCACCAATTGAGTTAACCACTTTCACCATGCTGTTATGGCCTAGGTTAGCAGCTTCCTGGCTGGTGGTAATTTCTTGGGCGGTATTGTGCGTATTGTCATTCACTTCTGCAAAGCTGGTGGTCATTTCTTCCATCGCCGTGGCAGCTTGGCTGGTTTGTTGGGTTTGCTCTTGCACTCGCTCGCGAGTCTGAATAATCGTGTCATTGAGTTGCTGGCTTTCTTCACTGATTGACGAGGCAGAATCAGCCATACGACCAACCACGCCACCCATTTCAGTAATTAAATAATTTAAAGCTAAATCAATTTTGCCTAACTCGTTTTGGTTTGAAGAAAAAACACCACAAGCAATCGGCTCATCAATTATTTGGGTCGCTTTGTTTTCAAGATCTTTTAATGGTCGGGTGAGGAAGTAAATCCCAATACCAGCAAGAATTGGAATAAAAATAGCAGCAACAAGCATTGGCATAACTAAGGGCGCGACAGCGGCGATTAACGAGATAAATACAGCCCATAAACACAGTGCACCAGTAAAACTAAATAGAGGAGGGCTGAGTTCTGCAGGTTGCTTACCGTCATTGAGTTGTTGATAGATTTTTTCCGCTGTAGCGATATGTTCACGGCTTGGTTTACGGCGAATAGATTGAAGTTCATGTAAGCGGCCATTTTCGTAAACGGGTGATATATAGGCGTTCACCCAGTAGAACTTACCAGTTTTGGTTTTATTTTTAACAATGCCACACCATGGTTTACCTTCTTTTACATTATCCCACAGGGACTTGAAGGCGGCTTTGGGCATATCAGGATGGCGAACAATATTATGGGGCTTGCCATGTAACTCCTCTGCACTGAATTCTGAAATATCGGCAAAAGCCTTATTGGCGTACTTTATATTTCCATTTAAGTCAGTGGTAGAAAGTAAAATACAATCATCAGTAAGGGGTTGTTCAATATTGTTGTTAGCCTTGTTATGACTCATAGAAATATAACCACATAAAAAAGAATGAGTTAGTTTGCCTTAGCTAATGTTATTTATTGTTGATATAGGTCAAATATTTGTTAACGCATTATTTTTGTTAGCAAAAGTGCGACATAGTGCTGATTTGTTACAGAGCGCATATGACTGAACATTTATAACAGAGCACTTAAATAAGAGGGCTATTGGTATCGACGTATACTGAAGTCTTAAACTGAAACCTGCTTGTGACGCAGAGACATTCCAGATTGAAACTTTACATACTCGCCATTGGAGGAGGTAACAGGGGATTACTCCTAATTTTGTTAGCAGTTTCAAGCTTCAATGCAAGCTGATGTCTTGCTTTGTAATGCACTCATTAAGATTTCAGCTAAGCAAAGTCTTGCGCCTTTTTACATGACGACAGTTGATAAACTGGCCTTTGACTAAGATTATAAGCATCTAAGCATACAAAAAAAGCACCCTAAGGTGCTTTATAATATGACAGTTATGACATCGCTGGTCTTACTTCATCAACGCAACGGCTTCCATATCCAGTTCAATATCGGTACAACCTTTGGCGCAATATATACCAGGGGGTTTTGTGCTTACTTTCGCTTTAGCTGAGTTAGGCGGTAGTTGCAGTGTCAGTGGTTTATTGCATTCACTACACTGGGCACTATTGCCTTTTAGCATGCGTTTTATCAGATTTTTTTGCTGATTAAATGACTCAAGCGTAGTGCCATTGACCGCTGAAAAATCTAATTTTTGTGTTTCACTCATACTGATACCTAATTCGCTTTACTGTTCAAATCATCAGCCTATTCCTTGACTATTTATTCCTAGATCAAAGTTATAGGCTGATAACGCAATTTGTTGTTTGATACATGACTTACCGCTAACTTGCCATAAACTGATAACTGGCTCATATTGTAAAACAACAACTGCGGATTAGCAGTCAGGTTATTTTACCTGATCAAGCGGGCTCCAACGTTGCAGTTCAACCGGAAGCGGTACGCCTTGAGCAGTCAATAAGTTAACGCGAGCTTGGTACGCTGCGCCATGCATCAAGTGTTTGGCTAAGTCTACCGCATTTCGCTGGGTATAATCATCTAAATAGCTGCCTTTTGCCCATTCATTGAACGCGCCAAGTGCAGGGCCTGCCCAAATTTGGTAATCCATTTCACGACCAACTTCGCCAGAGTTTGACCAACGGCTTGAAAGACCTAAATACCAACGGAAGATAAGTGCCATTTTACGCTTCGGGTTTCCTTCAGCACGCTCGATTTGCTTAGGGTCGCGCTCGTTAAAGTGGGCTACTGTGCCTGCCCAAATCTCATCGAGGGTTGAACGGAAGACTTGTTTTTCAAGTTTTTCACGCTCTTCTGCTGGTATGGCTTCAATGGACTCATAACGGGTGTAAATTTCATAAAGCTTGTTTGCGCGCATTGGGAATAGCGTGCCGCGTTTAACTACTTGTAGTTTAACGCCCATTTCAAACATATCAGCAGCAGGAGCCATGGTGACATCGGCCATTTCTGTTGTTGCAAGCAGTTTACGAGTGTGTTCACTGGCTCCAGCTTCAACACAAGCTTGGTTAATTGAACCTGTAACGATATACGCTGCGCCCATGTTAAAGGTGGCGAGTGCCGCATCAGGGGTGCCGACACCACCGCCGCAACCTACGCGAATAGGTGTTTTGTACTGATACTCAGCTTGCACTTTATCTTTAAGCGCTAAAATTGTTGGTAGTAAGGTGACTAACGGACGGTTATCTGTGTGACCGCCAGAATCTGCTTCAGCGGTTACGTCATCAGCCATAGGAACGAGCTGCGCGAGCTCCATTTGCTCAGGCGTAATTAAGCCTTCATCAACCAGCTTTTGCAGCATTTTAGCTGGGGCTGGTTGCATAAATTTAATCGCAACCTCGGTGCGGCTCACTTTAGCGATAACCTTGTTGGCGATAACGACTTCGCCTTGACTATCACGGCTTAAACCCGCTGCGCGATAATACACAATTTGTGGGGTTAGCCCTAAAAATGCTGATGCTTCAACGGTGCGCACTTTATGTTTTAAAAATAGTTCAACACTGCCACGCTCAAGCGCGGGTTCGCTTGGGCTATGGATTAAGTTAAACATGTATGGGCCATTTGGTAGCGCAGTTTGAATACGGTTAATTGCTTGCTCTACACGAGAAGGAATTAATCCTGCTGCGCCAAACGAGCATAAGATGCCAGCTTGACCTAATGCAATCACTAGCTCTTCTGATGAAATACCATTCGCCATCGCGCCTGCGTAGTATGCGTATTTAACCCCATGCACACGGCGGAAATTACTGTCGCCTAAACTTTGTGTTCCTAATGCAGGGGCAAATGCACTGACGGGTAAATCTTGTTGGCTGTTGATACTTTCAGTCATCACTTGGGCATGTTGTGAAACACCCAAGCCCTTTTCAGGGTGATTAATCAGGTAACAAGCTTGAGTCAGTTCTTTTAATTTTTTACCGATAGTGGCAGTGTCAAAGCTGGCATCACTTGGGGCAACTTGCCAAGGCCATGGAGAAAGCTTTTCGTTTTGAGTGCTTATAGTCATTATTATTCCTTTATGCCTCTTCGATACAGATTGCGATGTCTTTAACTTCATATATACGTAAACCGTCTTTGCTTAGGTTTGCGTCACCTACAATAATGCGTTTGCCGTTTTCATCTTTAACTGCACTGATGTGCACGTCTAACGACATTTGTTTATTCAGTGGGTTAATTTGGCCACGGTACTTCCATTTGATGTCAGATAAAATCTGACCAAATTTAGGGTTAGTGAAACCTTTACCTAAGTCTTTACTGATGGCGTAAGTTTGCATTAACTCGATAATCGCTTCAACGCCTAATGAACCCGGCATCACAGGATCTTGATGGAAATGGAACTGGAAGAACCAATCACTTGGGTCAATGGTGCGAGATGCAGACAAGTAACCTAAACCATTTTTGCCCCCTTTATCAACGATTTCAGCTTTGTCGATAAAGTTAAGCTGACCACCGGCTAGACGGTAATGTGGCTGATTAGCAGGCGCATGGAATACACGAGATTGCTTATCCAGTAAATCAACGGTGATATCGGCAGCAACATTGTTTTCAACATGCCAAGGCTGCGTGATGCGGCCATTATCAATACCCAGTTGGTTTTTAAGTGCATCGCCTTTGAAGTAACCAAATACCGCGCTGCCTTTGTAGAAAGGCTCGCCATCGACACTTAAATCAAAGGTGAAGCTTTGAATAATGTTACTGCCAGCTATCACGGTAGATAACAGTTTTGAGTCGTTAACAATGGTTTTACCGCGTAAATCCACATCGCGGAGTAACTCGCCACTACCATCAAGGTTACGGAAGAATAACTCTTCACCTGGGAAGCCTAAAGTCGTGCCCATGTAACCAGAGATAAAGCCGTTTGGTTGCAGTGAGATTTCCATTAGGACTGAATATGGCATTACAGAGGCATGGCTGTTTTTAGCAAGGTACCATGCATCTGTTGGCACTTCGTATTCAGCGATACATGATGATGGCTTTTTAAGTTCACCACGTTTACCGTCTATATCGATAATACGAGTGGTTAACTGTAAGTCACCACAAGGTGTACGTGGTGGAATAAA
Organism: Shewanella sp. 10N.286.52.E4; assembly: GCF_041468785.1. NCBI lineage: Bacteria > Pseudomonadati > Pseudomonadota > Gammaproteobacteria > Alteromonadales > Shewanellaceae > Shewanella > Shewanella sp. 10N.286.52.E4. Next base: position 64,743 of record NZ_JBFRJJ010000001.1, on the reverse strand, counting down.
GCCGCGGTAGATACTAAAGTCAGGGCCAAAACAGTTTTCGATGTTGCCTGTGGCAAATTCAAACATGTGATAAGCAGTGAACGGCAGCGTATCAGGGGTGCGGTTTGGATAGTCAGGGATCAGCGGCGCTTCAACATGCTGCAGTGGGATAACCCCTTTGTTGGTCGGTGCGCTTAAGTCAGGCACTTGCGCCATTAACGGTGCATTTGCTGATGCAGGCGTGTTATGGCTATTGTTGTTTTGGACTGTGCTTGAAATGATAGCACTTGTCTCAGAAGTGTCGCCGATGAAACGGGTACATTCGGCTTCTTCTTTAATCATCACACCAAGGTTTTGGAAATCAACTACCGCTTTACCATTGAGTAAAATATCAATGTTTGCTTTTGCAAATGGGCGAGGGTGAGTACCAATTTCAGTGATTTCCATGCGGTACGTTAATTCGCCATGTTGCGGCAGTACTTGACCACGACAACGTACTTTTTGCGACGCATTTTCAAGTGGTTGGAAGCGACCGTTTTCAACTAAGGTGTGCATGCCGATGTGCAACATAAAGAATTGCAGTAATTGGCCACAACCTTCTGCCATTAGCGAGCCTGCCATCACTTGGTCACCTTGGAAATGACAAGGGAAGTACCAATGATCAGGTGCTAAGGTTTTGTGGCCTTCAATAAAGCCTAAGCCCCAAGCGCCGCCATGAACTTGCAGGTTGCCAACTTGCTCAATCATCAAGAACTTTTCTGAAGCGAAACATAACGAGTCTTGTTTACCCGAAGCTTGTTGATGGTTGTGGTGTTCACCACTAAAACAACCACCAATATCGGCATTCAGTAGATGATGGATTTGTCCATAATCAAACTCAGTTTGCGCGCAATGTAGTAGTGGTTCAAAACGAGGTTTGTTCGGGTTGTTTAATGCTGTTTCACGGATTTTGATTTCATCATCAGTGCGAATAACGCCTTTGCCATCATCCAACTCTTGATCGGTAAAGAAGCCGGCACAACCGCCATCCATTTTGAGGATCATCTTATCGCCAACAAAACACTCGTAAGAGAAGAAGAATAATAAGGTGTCGCCATTTTTAGCAAAGTTGTTGATTTTAATATCGTAACGTAAGGTATCGCCGCCACGAGGTAAGTCATCTAAGAAGGTTAACGTACAATCAAGAAGACGATAAACGCGCTCACCTTTGTTTTCAAAATCAATGCCTAAGTAGCTGATCAGCATTAAATCGCATTGGCCTGACTCAACGGCTACTGCCCATGGAATTTGTCCGTCAACTAAATACGGCGCATCTTCAGGGATGTCGTATTCCGTTGTCATGCTACATGGCTTGTATTGATTCATGGTGGCATCGAGCTTAGTAACACGAGATACCAATAAGTAATCTGTTGTAGGAAGACGTACACGGCGAGAGTAGTTATCAATCACAGCGTAATCTGGGCCAAATACTTTGGCAATATCGCCTTCTGCATATTCCACTAAATCAGCATAATTCCAAATACATGGCTTATCTGCTGGCACTGGCGCTGTGTATGGCGGCACGTTAGCATGATCTGGACGCAAAACTGGAGCAGTTGCTACTGGCTGAGCTAACACATTTGCTGCTTGGATAGGTGCAACAGTTTGTGCAATCGATTGGGCAACATAAGGCTGACCGTTCGCATGGGCTAACTCTTGTTTTAAGAGGGCATCTGCCACTTTTAAACCTTGCTCACGGCTCTTCAAAAATACTAACTGAGCTTGATGGGCTAACCATTGATTTTGTTCAAACGCAGTTAAGTGTGCAGGTGGCACTTGGCTGATGGCGGTTTGAGGCGAAGCGACTTGCTTCGGCGCTGACTGGCTTGGTTTAGGGTTAAACTGGGTTGAACGATCAGAAAACGGCATAGAAGTCTCTGTTGTCATTGAAATTGGGGGAGTAGTGTCAGCTGTCACAGCATTTGTATTTGCTGGCGCAATAAACTGGTTACGCTCGGCCATCGTTAACGGAGTGCTTTTAGCTACTGGCGTTAATTTGGCCGTTTTAGCGCGAATACTGTCTAACTCAGGTAAAGGTGCATCGACAATATGTTGATAAATATCGCGGCCACCTAAGCTGACTTGTTTCACTAAGCTCAGTTTTTTGGCGGTTTGCTGGCCAATATTTGTGTTTATTCGGGTCTTAAGCGCTGTTGATTGCTGCGCTGATTGACTAACGAGCAGTTGCGAACATTGGTTTTCACTCATTGTGGCTACAACAAGATTTTGACTTGTTGAATCTGTTTTAAGTGATAAAACGCCATGCAATAAGCTGGCAATACCCGATGCTGCAAACGTATGGCCAATGCACTGCTGCGCTTGGCTCGGGCTTGATTGGCTAAACATTTGCGATAACTGCTGCACTGCACTGATATTATTTGGCAATACCTGTGCATCTGGTGCTTGGTTAAGCTCCAGGGCATTAATCTGCTCAGCCGCTAACCCAGCAGGGGTTAACAAGTTATCGCTGATGCTACTGACTTGTTCGCTATGACCAAAGGCTAACGTATTAATTGTACCGTAGCTATTTTGCAGTAATATTGATGTGTCATGTTCAGTGATTGGTGATTCTACTGCGCCTAAGGCTTGATGAATTAAATCTAACGACTCGACATTAACAGCTTTTGGTGTGGCGGTTTGCAGAACAATTGCACCAGCACCTTCACCAATATTAAGCGTTTGTTGCTGAGCTGTTTTCGCCCGTGCTTTTGCTAGGTTGGCCGTTTTTAGCACCATGTTTTCAATGCTGCCAGATAAATCAACCGCTGCAATAATCACTGCATCTAATGGCTCTTGACGAGATTCCATCGAGAATAAGTTTTGCGCCACATCAATACAGCGATTAACCGACTGCTCGCCCGCTGAAATCGTAAAGGCTGGGCCATTGAAATCCCATAACGATGAGATACGCGACGCCATAATATTACCAATGAAACTGGTATATTGGTTGAGCTTAGCGGCATCTAACACGCTGTCCATGGCAATGGTTTCAAGTGCTTGGTATTCAGAATCAGATAAGCTTACGCCATGGGCCTTAAGGCTTGCTGCTATTTGGGTATGCAAATTGACTCGACCGCGAAATTGATGCAATTCAAGTTCAGTTTCCATTGCCACAAGCACGGCTACCTTACTACCTGGCTCAAGCTTGGCATCATGTATCGCTTCATCTGCCACTTTCATTAATAACAGCTGCTGAGAAATCAAGCGGTCATCTTCATTCGGCGGCACTTTGAAACGTAAAAAATCGAAATCAAACTGGTCGATATAAGCGCCCATTGGCGCTGTTTCTGCAATGCCAAATTGGCTTAATAATTCAGGGTGTTTATCAAGGCCTTTCCAACGTTTTGCTGGTAATGCACTAAAAGCATTTTGCTGAGTTGCAACAGCATTAGCGAATGCATTAATGGTGCTAAGGGAGCCAAAGTGCGATGCCATGCCAGTAATATGCATAGGTAATTGCGCATTGATTGTCGTTGAATGAGTCGTTGAATGAGTCGTTGAATGTGACGGGGTGCTAGTGCTGTTATTAGCATTATTTTTAGCAAAGTAAGACTCAACTAATAAATGGGCATTACAGCCACCAAAACCAAAAACCGATACCCCAGCATGGCGGGCTTTATTGCCTGCTTTGTCTGGCCAAGGTAATACATCATTGGGTAATGTGGCTGGGCCAAACATCTCCGATGGAGATGCAATCGGCGCGCTAATATTAATACTTGGCGGTAACATACCTTGGCGCATAGCAAAGATCATTTTCATGATCCCAGGCATTCCTGCAGCCGTCAGTAAATGACCTAAGTTAGACTTAGCAGAGCCAATGAGCGGCGTGTTGCTCCCTTTGAGCTTGTCACTGAAAAAACGCTCCATTGAAGTCAGTTCAACTTTATCACCTAAAGGTGTGCCTGTTGCATGACACTCAATCACTTCCACTTTGTCTGGTCCAAAACGCTCAGAGCCAGCACTTTCATCGTGCATTGCTGCGTCAGCATAAGCACGCTCAAACGCTTTAACTTGGCCATCGCTATTCGGGCTTAATACAAATTGACCTTTACCGTCATTTGATAATCCAATACCGCTAACCAACGCGTAGATATGGTCGCCATCGCGTTCAGCATCTTCAAGACGTTTTAGCACTAAAACACCTGCGCCCTCACCAGCAAAAAGCCCTTTGGAATTACTATCAAAAGGCGCTGAAATACCATGGTCAGGGTAGGCGTGGAAAATGGAGAAACCCATGTTAATAAAGAATGGGTCAGCGCCAGACACTGCCCCGGCTAACATCATGTCAGCTTTGCCAGTATGCAAGTAGTCACAGGCAAGTTTTAGCGAGTAAACTGAACTTGCACAGGCGGCATCTAGGCTTAATTGCGCAGCGCCTAAACCCAGCGCGTCAGCAACTAACTTTGAGGCGTTATGAGCAATCGCACCGTTAGATAACGAGGCCGGTGTCGCCTGCGTTGCAAAGCCTTCAGAGTCAAAAGCTTGCAGGGTAAAATCAGCTTGCTGCAGTTTATGCTGTAAGGCTTTTTCTACCGCGCTGTGATACAGCGGGACAAACAACTCATTCGATTTTGCTGTTGGGAACGATAAGGTTCCCATTACAATCCCTGTACGGCTTAAGCTAGCTGCATTTTGTGGGTTTGTAATATCAATGCCAGCATCATTTAATGCGTTGCGGGCAGTATCTGTTGCCCATAAAAAGCTGTCATCAAGGCCGTCAAATTGCGCCGCTGGGATTTTGTAACCATTAGCATCAAAACTGAAGTTTTGAATATAACCGCCTTTATCACAATAAAAGCGGTCTGACTGACCTTGTACACCAGTAAAATCAGCAGGGTTAGCATTGAGTTTTTGGCTGCTAATGGTTGTGCGAGAGTCTTTTTTATCTAATAGATTCTGCCAAAACTTTGCCGGTGTATCCGCATCAGGATATTGGGTTGCTAAACCGACAATCGCAATTTTTGGCAAACTCGCGTGTTGTGTATTCGATTGAGAACTCAAGATTGTTCTCCTTCTAATTGTGAGGCTAACTGAGAGTTTGATTGACTCATCGCAGTTTGACTTTTTTGTGCACTCATAAGTTGCGTAGTCAAAAGGTTGGTTAAACCATCAGTTAAATAATTGAGTGATAACTGCACGTTGTGAGCCACAAGTTGAGCAATACATTTCAGTAGCGCTGTTAGGTCATCGCCGCCTTTAGCATTAGTTGCAATGGCTTGGCATGCTGAATTCATTACTGTATTGGGGGCTTCAGTGGTGCGGGCAATTTTATCGATTAAGGTGCTGGTTTGTCTGTCTGCACCAATTTCAACGAATAAACTGGCGCCTTGTTTACGTGTATTGTTTACTAATTCCGTAAAATTCAGCGGGTGGCAGAATGTATCAGCAATAGAGTCTGCAATTGCTTCGCTGGTGACGCTAACAGGTATAGTGCTGGCAGCGCTCATAAATTGTATTTGCGCCGCTTGTGCATCAAGTACTGTCTGATCATGAAGCGGTTGCTGATAAAATGTTTGCACATTGTCGCGTATTAGCATCGCAGGTTGGGTGTGCATCGCAGTAACACGATTCGCAGCAATCCCACGTTTACCTATTTGCTTAAGTAGCGCTTTACAGCTTTGCTCACAACCAGCAAGTACGCAGGTGTCGCCTTGAACGATGGCGAGATAAGCACGAGGGTAGTCACTTAATGCCGCTTCTATGATGCTTGGCTCAGCGCGAACCACAAAACTATTCCAGACAATATCTTCATCATGATTCAATTGCCATGCTTGACGCACGCAATCTAATCGACCTGAAATGTCGGTGGTGAAAATGCTATTGGTTTGAGTCGCTTCAATCATATTGTGCGGTGTTTTCCACACATCAAGACTGGCCCACATCGACGCTTCACCCATAGAGTAACCCATGGCAAAATTTGGTTTTATAGCAAAGTGCTGGGTTAATATCTTAGTTAAAATATAACTCACACCGACACCAGCAATGGCCAGTTTATCTAGGCTCATATCTGATACTTTGGCATTTTCAGCGTAAATGCTTTCTGCTTGCAGCATGGCTTTGACGTCGCCTTCACGTTCTAATTGTGAAAACAGCGTTGGAAAGTAACTGGGTAATTGAGCAAACATTTGTGGGTAAACAGTACCTACACCGGGGTAGACAAAACAGACGCCACTATGCGCATCTTTTTGTAGGGATGAAGTATGTAAACAGCTCCCAGACGGCGTTTTGTAATCGAGTTCTGTTGTGTTGTTATTTAATGCTGTTTCAACAGCCAATAGCATGGCTTCGGCTTCAGTAAAAGCTGCAGCTGCCGAGTTCGCCATGATCACGGCCGATAACGCGTTATTGTTAGCAAACTTTTCAAGCTGAGTGAGCATTAAAGTCATGATGTTATCTGACTGCGATTTCATGCTATCAAGTTGGGCGTGTAAGTCTGTTAATTGCAATTTGAACGCTTGCAAATTATCTGCAGATAAAGGGATAAATATCCGCTTTTCATCCAGCATGGATTTTGCCTGGGCAAGCTCAGTTCCTTGAACTAACACAGCTGCATGATGATGAGCGCCTTCAGTGATATTGAAGCAAGCCACGCGGCTTTGATGCATTTCGCTGAACCAGTATTTTGAACTGTCTGCAGTGAGGTTAGCAGGCGTTTCAGGCATGCTTCGCGCTGCAATGTTGCCAACCAGCGTTATCAATTCAGCAAACTTATCTTTATAGCTGTTGCAATGAGTCGCATCCACTTGGATTGGGCTGATATGAGCGCGTTTCGCTTGAGATAATGCCTTAGAGGTTGCTGTTTTTGCATTACTATCATCGCCCATACCTGTTAAATAAGCATGGGGGTGGCAGCGATGCTTAGCAGCAACAATAGCTGGCATCATTAATAAACGATAAGGCATAGCAGGGTGGCTGAGTAGCACACTTTGCTGTTGTTCTATATGAACAATTGCTTGGGCTAAATAGTCACTAAAACTGATAGCTTGGTTTGCGGGGGCTGATGTGTCGTCTAACGATGAGACATCAATTTCAAGCACGATAGCTGACAAACCAATACTGTCAGCTAAAGAACATGACTTGATGGCAGCAAAAGCAGAGCTGTTCATTTCAGCTTGCGCGGCGAATGAGAAAGACTCATTCGCCACTAACTTTAACGCGATGCGCATGTTAGCCGCACTTGCTGATGTTGTAGACTGTACTTTTTGTGCAGAAAGAGTTTGATTACTCACACAGACTCCTGCAAATCAGCTAATGCTTTAGCTGGGGCTAAAAAAGCCTCATTTAAGCTTTTGCTGATTGTCGTTTTAGCGTTTGTCATCGTACAACTTAGACGGCCATCTTGATGATATAAAGCAATGTCAGCCGTTAATGAGCGACTGGTACTTTTAACCACATTCAGCACTAAGTAGCCACTGTCACCTGATGCAAACGGTGCATAAGTGGTTAACTCACCAATAGTTGACGGTAAGCTGGCTGCATCATGCTTGATACGCGCCCACACTAACATGGCTTGCAGTAGCAAATCTTCAGCGAAAGCCTGACTACCACCTAAACCTGTTTGCGGTGTAAAGCTTGCACAATCATTGGCATCAATTTGTGGTAATTCAACCGAACAAACTAACTGCTTATCGTCGGCAATTAACAGCTGTTTTATTCCTTGTAGGCGAGGGCCGTGGAATAAGCTGCCGTTGCTATATAGCTCGCTATCTGTGCTGATGACTTTGCCTGAATCAGCTAACTGCTGGGCGTCTTTTGCTACTGTTGGTAGCGTGTCTGAAACAGCGTCATTTGCGAGCTTATCATTAACAACTTTCTCATTAACAAGGAGGCTGGCTTGATACTGAGGTCTAAGCAAACTATCCACATCATCACTTTGCATGCGACTAGCAATCAGTGCTGTTAAGCCTGATTCAGTTTGCGTCAGTTTCAGCGTTAATACTTGTGGCTCTTTAGTCTCGAAAATAATGCCTTTTAGCAGCTTATAATCTTGAACCAATACAGGCAGGCCACACAATTGCTGCGCAGTTTCACGCATCCATTGTATGGCGCACACTGTTGGTAGTACCGGATTACCCGCGATGCAATGATCTTCAATGAAAGGCATTGCAACAGGATTTAGTACTCGTTCAACACTCACCGTGTTACTCACAACACGGTGACTTGCAGCATTATTTAAAGAAAGAATCAGCGAACCCTCGGCATTATGCGAAGAGTCCGCATTAAGCTTTTTTACAGCAGCGCCTTCAGTTGATGCCGAACCTTGCATACTTGAACCGATTAATAGCTGTACGCCAGACTCAGACAATAGACTGTGAGCAAACAAGTTTGCGCCTTTATCGAGTGGAATCACGTATACGCCGCGTTCAACAAACATTTTCTTTAAGGCTGAACTGACCATACCGCCGTCCCAAGGTCCCCAGTTAAAGCTCATCACTTTTGCTTGCGGGTAGTTCACTGCAAGTTGTAGTGCTGTCTTGTTAAGGATCTCATTCGACATTGAGTAATCACTTTGACCCGTATTGCCATAGAAACCCGCTGCAGATGAGAACATAGCAACTAGCTTCAATTTGCTTGCATCAATCGCATTGATGATTCCGGCAAAACCCGACACTTTAGTGCCATAAACGCGGCCTAACTCGGCTAAGGTTTTGTCTTGAATGTGTTTATCGGCAAGTACGCCAGCACCATGAATGATGCCAGTAATCGGCTTAAGACCTGCTAATGACTGTTTAATCGCTGCATCTGAACTGACATCCATACTGATGTATTCAGCACTTGCGCCAACGGCTTTAAAGGCTGCGAGTGAACGATCAATTTCCAAACTGCTGGTTATCGGCCAAACTAAGGCATCAATTTGCTTAGGCGTTGGTTTGTCACCTTGTGATTGAATAAACTTAATTGCCGCAGCTTTCAGCTCAGATGCTTGCTTGTTTTGTGCCCAAGTCGGCAAGTTTGCTGCCAAATGTTCACTACGACCTGCAAGAATAAAGTGTGATTGAGTTTGCTTAGCAAGGGTTAGGGCGCATTCAAATGTCACGCCTTTTGCGCCGCCAGTAACAAGCACTGTGTCACTACTATTGAGCGATGTTGTTTGGTAGCGAGTTTGCGCCGCTGTTGTTGCTGTGAGTGTATGACGACCTTGGTCGCTAACACCGACTTCTGCAATGCTTGTTTCAACATCATAAAGCTCTGCAATCACTGCTTGAGCAAGCTCAACAGCTTCAAAACTTGGTGCAATATCTAATGCTCGACAAAACACGTTTGGCCACTCATGGCCGAGGGTTTTGGTGAGACCAGATAAAGCAGCCTGGTTAAGCTCAGCTTTTGCCAGTTCAGTGGTATTTAAATAACCAAAACCACCATCAATACGGCTCACTGTCATAAAGCTTACGCGTTGTGATTGTGCTAATTCGCTAAAACGACTTTGTAGATGTTTTGCCATCAAGAAAGCTTGCTCAACTGCGATAAATCCAGCATCACTTAATGGTAAGTTGCCTGATGTTGCGAGTTGAGGCTGCAGGTGAACAAAACCTGCAATCTTATGTTGCTTACTGATTTGAGCTATTACATCGCTAATTGCATCATCATTAACCGCTGATAAAGTGAAGCTGGCAATATCGCTACTTAGCGGTGATTGCGCAGATGTCACAGATTCAGGGCTACGAATAACGGCGACGGTTAGGCCTGTTGCTACTAATTTTTCAGCTAAAACACCTGCGTTATGACCGTCATCATTGATAACGATACATGCGTCTTTTGAAAAACAGTCAACTAACTTATCCGCCGCTGGTAGCTTTTTTAGTGCGACTTCCTGATGAGGAGGTAAGTCGTTTGCTAAATCTGCTGTGGCTGTTGGTGCAGCTGCCGTTGATGCTGCAGTGTTCACAACACTGCTTGTCGTTAGTTTGCTGTTCATGTAGCTAACGATTTCGCCTAAAGTGCGACATTCTGCTAAATCTTCAGGGTTTAGGTCTGGTAAGCCTGGTAGTTCGTCTTGAACAGTACCTAAGATTTCAACTCGCTTGATTGAGTCGATGCCTAAATCCGCTTCCATATCCATGCTTAGCTCAAGCATTTCCGTTGGGTAGCCGGTCTTTTCAGCAACCACAGACATCATAGTGCTTTGAACTTGCTCTGCAGATAAACCTGACGGGGCGCTCAGGGCTGTCTCAACTGATAAACCACTAACTGCTGGAGCTGCCTGTGTATTAGCGCCTGCGGCTGCACTTGTAGGAAGAAGCTTGCTGTTCATGTAGCTGACGATTTCACCAAGTGTACGACACTCAGCTAAATCTTCAGGGTTAAGCTCTGGCAAGCCTGGTAGCTCGTCTTGAACAGTACCTAAAATCTCAACACGTTTGATTGAGTCGATGCCTAAATCCGCTTCCATATCCATGCTTAACTCAAGCATTTCAGTTGGGTAACCGGTCTTTTCTGCAACCACAGTCATCATGGTGTTTTGAACTTCTTGCGCGCTCAGGGCTGTCTCAGCTGATAAACCACTAACTGCTGGCGCTGCTACTTGAGAAGCGCCTGCTGCGGCCTGTGTATTAGCGCCTGCGGCTGCACTTGTCGGAAGAAGTTTGCTGTTCATGTAGCTGACGATCTCACCAAGGGTACGACATTCAGCTAAATCTTCAGGGCTTAACTCTGGTAGCGTAGGTAATTCGTCTTGAACGGTACCTAGAATCTCAACACGTTTGATTGAGTCGATACCTAAATCCGCTTCCATATCCATGCTCAACTCAAGCATTTCAGTTGGGTAACCCGTCTTTTCAGCAACCACAGTCATCATGGTGTTTTGAACTTGTTCAGCGCTTAAACCTACTGGAGCAGAACCAGCAGTTTGTAGCTGAGAGCCTTCAGCGGCACTTGTAGGAAGTTTAGAGCCTTCAGCTGGCAGCTTAGAGTTCATATAAGAAACGATTTCGCCTAAGGTACGACACTCAGCTAAATCTTCAGGGCTCAATTCTGGCAGTGTTGGCAGTTCATCTTGAACGGTACCTAAAATTTCAACACGCTTGATTGAATCAATACCTAAATCCGCTTCCATATCCATGCTCAGTTCAAGCATTTCAGTTGGGTAACCCGTCTTTTCAGCAACCACAGTCATCATGGTGCTTTGAACTTGTTCAGCGCTTAAACCTACTGGAGCAGAACCAGCAGTTGGTAGCTGAGAGGCTTCAGCGGCACTTGTAGGAAGTTTAGAGTCTTCAGCTGGTAGCTTAGAGTTCATATAAGAAACGATTTCGCCAAGGGTACGACACTCAGCTAAATCTTCAGGGCTCAATTCTGGCAGTGTTGGTAGTTCGTCTTGAACTGTACCTAAAATTTCAACACGTTTGATTGAATCAATACCAAGGTCTGCTTCCATATCCATGCTCAGTTCAAGCATTTCAGTTGGGTAACCGGTTTTTTCAGCTACGACTTCAAGCATTGTATTAAGCACAGTTTCTGCGCTAAGACCTGATGCTGGTGCTGCAACAGCAGTTTGAGCTGCTATTTGAGTCCCTTCAGCGGGTAGCTTACTGTTCATATAATCAACGATTTCGCCAAGTGTACGACATTCAGCTAAATCCTCAGGGCTTAACTCTGGTAGCGTTGGTAGTTCGTCTTGAACGGTTCCTAGAATTTCAACACGCTTGATTGAATCGATACCAAGGTCTGCTTCCATATCCATGCTTAATTCAAGCATTTCAGTCGGGTAACCGGTCTTTTCTGCAACGACTTCGAGCATAGTGTTCAGCACTGTTTTTGCGTTTAAACCTGCAGGCGCTGCTGCAACTACCGGCGCAACGACAGGAGCTGTAATTGGGGCAGGTGCTTTTACTGGTTCAATACGTGGCGCTGGAGCAGCCATAGCGGCAGGTTTGGAAACAGGCGCTTGTACTGGAGCGGCTACTTTTACAGCTTCAACGACTGGTGCTGGCGCAGTAATCACTGGAGTTGCAGCGATAGGCGCATTAACTCTAGGAGTATTGATAACAGGAACTGCAACAACAGGCGCTGTCGCTACTGGTGCTTGACCAGTCAGCATGCTTAATGCGTTTTGGCTTGACTGTGCTTGTTGCTCAAGGAACAAAGTATGACTTTGTAGTGTTTGAGCTTGATGCTGGTGGAATAGCTCCATTGAGCGTTGTAGGCTCTCAGGAATAGCATGTCCTGCAGCAGCCATTTTACTTTGCTCGGCCATTAGATGAGTAAAGGTGTCACCATATTGCTGTGGAATGGCTAAGAACTGCTGATGTAAATCAGCTGCTTGCTGTTGTGCATTGAAGAACGCTTCTAAGCTGCCTGAAGCTGGAGCACTTTGTGCTGGAGCTTGAGGTGCTATTTTTTGAGGCGCTTGAGCAGCAGCGTTAGACACTGCAGTTGAACCTGATGCGGCAACTTCAACGTATTCTGTTTTAATGACTTCTTTTTCCACGATTTTCTCTACTACTTTTTCAACCGGTACTTCAACCACTTTTTCGACAACAGTTTCAACAATTTGTGAAGTGACTTTGCCAGTGGTTAATGATTTTTCCATTTTAGCGCGGGTTGGTGCACTGATATGGTTTGAAGCTGTTAGCTTGACGTTCATGCCTTTCGGCACTGCAGGGGCGGCGATTTCTGCTTGATAAGGATCAACCTCCGTTAGCGGTGCGCCAAGAACGTTAAGTTGCATAGCCGCAATACGTAACTGCAGATCGCTGTTACCTTTCGGATTGGGGTTGATGCTAATCACTGATACGCTTTCTGCTTTGTTACCTAGCGTGGCTTCAACCAGTTTCTGCAAGATATTTTTAGGCCCGAATTCAACAAATACACGCGCTCCAGCGTCATACATGCTGTTTAACTGATCAGTAAAGCGAACCGACTGTAGCATGTGCTGTTTAAATGCCGCTTTAATCGACTTAGCATCCGTTGGATGTTTTTCACCGCTGGCATTTGAGAATAATTCAACTTTGCTGGCAGTAAACTTGGCTTTATCGATGGCTTTAGCGAATGGCTTTTGTGCATGTCCTACAAGTGGCGTATGGAATGCGCCAGAGACAGGCAGTGCAATGGCTTTAAAGCCTAATGCGCTAATGGCTTTAGCTGCTTGTGCACAAGACTCTGTAGGGCCTGCGATAACAAGCTGAGTCGCAGAGTTGTAATTAGCGACTTTTACACCGTCAAATTCAGCAATACAGGTTTCTAACTTAGCGATGTTATCGCTGTTTGCTGCATCAGCATCATTAGCTGGCAAGATAATGGCGTACATGGTGCCTTTATCTAATTCATTACCGTCTTTATCTATAGCCGATGAAGCCATAGCTGCGCCGCGAGCATATGAAAGCTGATAGTAATCATCATTTGAAATTACCCCAGCGGCACATAATGCTGAAAGCTCACCAAAACTATGACCTGCAAACATATCCGCGCTAAAGCCTGCGTGACTCAGTAACTGATACTGACTCATGCTGACTACGCCAATAGCACTTTGCGCGTTGTCGGTGCTGGTGAGTAATGCCACTTGTGCATCTTTATCTGCTTTTTCAAAAGCAGGAATAGGGAACATCACTTGTGACAGTGGTGTTTTGTCAAAGCTTGCAAACACTTTATCGGCTTTGATCAGTTGCTGACGCATTTCAGGGAAATGACAAGCGACTTCAATACCCATGTTGACGTATTGCGAGCCTTGGCCGGCAAATAACGCTGCGACTTTTGGTTCGCTAGTTGCTTTTTTACCCTTAGTTGTCACAGTGATGAGTGCTGATGAGCGGTAACTGGTACCCGATGGCAATTGCCATGCTTCTGAATCGTTATTAAGTTGCTTTAACGCTAAACCAAGCTGAGTGGTTAGCTCGGTAAGGCTTGATACCACAAGACCTAAGCGGGCAGCGGAATCTTCAATTTTAGTCACTGCATATTGCTTGGCAATGCGCGTGAGCTCTGCTTGCTCAATACTGCTATTGTCAGTACCTTTAAGTGCGCTGATTTCAGCGGTTAACTTATTCACTTCTGCAATTAAGGCTGCTTTGTTATCAGCACTAATTAATAAGTTTTGAGCCACTTGGCGTTGACGGTATTTGTCATCACGGCTGTGTTCTGGACTATATTCTTCCAAGACTAAGTGGAAGTTAGTGCCACCAAAACCAAATGAGCTGATACCAGCACGACGTGGTGTGCCGTCAGGGCGAGGCATCCAAGGACGGGTTTCGGTGTTAACGAAAAACGGCGAATCTTCAACGTTTAGTTTAGGGTTTGGCTTTGAGACGTTAATGGTTGGCGGTAGCACTTTGTGGTGCAGTGCAAGGGCGGCTTTAATCACGCCAGCAGTACCAGCGGTAGATTTAGTGTGTCCCACTTGTGATTTAACCGAACCTAACGCAATGTGCTGTTTGGTCGGGTCATTTTCACCAAATACTGATTTAAGACCATTGAATTCCGCTACATCACCTGCTGCAGTGCCTGTGCCGTGCGCTTCAATTAAGCCAACAGTTTCAGGGGCAAAACCTGCATCATCATAAGCACGTTTTAGTGCTTTTGCTTGGCCTTCAGGGCGCGGAGCATAAATACTCTTGAACTTACCGTCTGATGAAGCGCCAACACCTTTAATGACTGAGTAAATACGGTCACCATCACGTTCTGCATCTTCAAGGCGCTTAAGTGCAACCATGCCGATACCTTCACCAATCATCATGCCTTTTGAATCGATATCAAATGGTTGAATCGTTTCATTGGTCGTGAACGCTGGGGTTTTTGAAAAGCTCATGTACATTGAAGGTGAGTTATCGGTACAAACACCACCAGTGATCATCATTTCACTGCGGCCTTCAACCAGCTCAGTTAATGCCATACGCATTGCGGCAAGTGAGCCTGCACATGCAGCGTCAACCACACAGTTCATGCCGCCTAAATCGAAGCGGTTAGCAATACGACCTGCAATAACATTACCTAGTGAGCCTGGGAATGAGTTTTCTTCCCAGTGAATGTATTGGTCTTGGAATTTTTTGATCAGCATATCGCTGTCAGCATCACTTAGGCCGCTACTTTTGAATACCTTTTTAAGCACTGGGTATTGCAGGCGCGCCGTTAAGCTTGCATTGATCTTTTGACCGCCACCCACACCCAGCGTAATACCGATTTTGTCAGTGTCGTACTCAGAGGTAACACCCGCATCTGCAAGCACTTCTTTGGCAATGACTAGCGAAAGCAGCTGTGAAGTATCAGTTAGTTCTAAGATATTTGGCGGCAGGCCAAACTCCATTGGATTAAAGTCCACTTCTGGAATAAAGCCACCACGTTTACAGTAGCTTTTATCTGGCGTTGATTTATCAGCATCAAAGTAATCTTCAGGACGCCAGTGCGACTCAGGCACTTCGGTAATCGCATCAATTTTTTCACTGATTAAATCCCAAAATTTATTCAGGTAACGCGAATTTGCAAAAATACTTGCCATGCCAACAATGGCAATTGGCATGTCTTTAAGGCGCTTATTTAATCTCGAATCTTGAGATTGACTGTTTTCTTGAGAGGGCGTCTCAGGATTAGTAGGGGTTTGGCTCATTTTGAGTCTCCAGTACTCAGCTTATCCTTAGCTGATTTATTATTTTGAGGCGCGTTTTCTGCTGCAGTTGCACCAGGAAAACGAGCTAAAAATGTATGGTAATTTTTGACGAGTAACTTACGTAGATGAAACGGTCCGTGCTTTAACACATAAGCGATATATCGATTGGTCGCTTGTGTGTGGTTGTCTTGATAGATGTCGAGATAAACCCAGTCGGTTGCAAAATCGACACCGAGTAAAATTGAATAACTGTCTGCTTGTGTCAGTTGCGGTGGAATGGTTAATGAAACCACTTGTACCACGTTATCGGGCGTAGCCTCTGGTAGAGCAAGGGTGTTAGCCAGAGTTTCAGGGTTTAAGGTATAAGTCGCTACATCTGTACCCTGAACAATGGGCAACTGATTAAAATATCGTTCAGGTACAAAAGGGCTTTCAAACTCATCGAGTTTGGATACACCGTAACGTTTAAGACAACGGGCTAAACCAGAGCGAGATACGTTTTCATTGATGAACTGTTGGGTGACTTTTAGCAGCCTATCTAAGGGCATTTTCAATTGATAGCGCAACCCGACAACCACATACTCTTCCATTGGTGAAAGGGTGGTTTTTAAATGATGTGGGGTATTAGGTGTATCACTTATTGAGTCTCGCTTGCGCCATTTTCTGACTGTTGCTTCAGTAATATTAAGAATTTTAGCTAACTGGCTGACAGTAAACTCGGAAGTCTGAATGAATTGACGCATTTCAGGTGTCGTTGTTGCATTGCGATGGCGCACAGGTGTGTTTGCCGCATCACAATCGGAAGATACTTTTTTGCCAGGTTTTTTCATGGCAGATTTAGCTTGTCGGTTTGCTGTCATTTAAGGACGGCCATAGCAGAATGAATACTCCGTACAATCTATTGGGACTCTTAAAATCATAATGAAGATTAACGTTTGTTCATCTTCATTATTAGTGTTTTAGCATAAACGAGCATGCAGAGTACCTGAGGTTTCAGGTCGATACAATCACCCGAAACTAATTAATCACTGATACGACCAGAACTAGCTAACACTTGTAAGCTGAATGGGTGATTTTGTTATGAAAAATGGGGTCGGTGTAAAGACTGATCTAGGTCAATTTATTCACTTTCTTTCAGTCGTATACTGGTTTGAGTGCAAATAATAGGCAGCTGTAAACATACAAAGACAAAATATGGATAGTTTAATAATGTGAACAAAGGAGGCCATCATGGCTGAGTTTACCACTGAGCAAATCCGCAATCTGGCAGTGCTCGGACACACTGGCGCAGGGAAGTCCTCATTACTTGAGGCATTACTCTTTAGCGCTGATGCAATCACTTTAAAAGGCAGGGTCGATAAGGGTACAAATCATGCTGATTTCACTGCCCAAGAAAAATCCCACCGCCACAGTTTAGAACCTTCCTTTTTAAATCTTGATTATCAATCGCATCACATCAATTTTATCGATACTCCTGGATTACCTGACTTTTTTGGTCGTGCACTATTACCCTTCCCCGGCGTTGAGTCGGTGTTATTGGTCGTCAATGCCGGTGTCGGCATTGAATCTGTCACTAAACGCGCTTTTGAAGCTGCGCGCCGTCAAGGTAAAGCGGTGATCATTGCGATTAATCATATGGATGGCAATGAAACAAACGTGTCAGAAGTGATGATGGATATTCAGCATCAATTTGGTCATCGCTGTTTGCCGGTTAATTTACCTCATACCAATGCTGATGGCGTTGTGGATTCAGTCGTTGATTGTTATTTACATTGTGATGAAACCACATCGACGCTATTCAGTCGCCCTACCCAAGCCAGAGATGAGCTAGTCGATACCGTATTAGAAGAAGATGAAGCCTTAATGGAGCTTTATCTCGAGCAGGGGGAATCACTAAGCCCTGAGCAATTACATGCACCATTAGAAACAGCATTAAGAATGGGGCACCTAGTGCCAGTTTGTTTTACCAGTGCTGAGCAAGATATTGGTATTGGCTCGTTATTAGAAATGCTGATTAAATTAATGCCTAGCCCGCTTGAAGCTAATCCACCACAGTTTATTAAAGGGTTTGGTGATGATACTAAGCCAGTTAATGTCACACAAAAAGCCTCAGACCATGTTTTAGCTCATGTATTTAGGGTGGCGATAGATCCGTTTTTTGGACGTATGGGGGTTTTCCGCTTGTATCAAGGTACGATTTCTGTGGGAATGAAATTGTTTATTGGTAGCGGTCGTAAGCCGTTTAAAGTGTCTCATTTAATGAAGTTGCAAGGTGACAAACAAATCAATGTGAACCAAGCGTTACCAGGAGATATCTGCGCCATCGCTAAATTGGAAGAATTGACAGTAGGCGCAGTGCTGCATGACAGTCATGATGAAGATGAATTCCATTTACCGGAGCTCAAATTCCCGCAGCCTATTTTTGGCTTAGCGGTATCTGCAAAACGCCGCGGTGATGAGCAAAAAATATCGGAAGTGTTACATAAGTTAGTGGCAGAAGATCCTAGCTTGCAAATCAGTCGCAATGAAGCTGAAGGCCAAACAGTATTGCAAGGACAAGGGGATTTACATCTGCAAATTGCATTGGAAAAAGCGCAGAATCTATTTAATGTTGATATGGAAACCGACATTCCTGCCATTGCGTATCGGGAAACCATTATGGGCGAGGCTGAATTTCGTTATCGCCATAAAAAGCAATCTGGTGGTTCAGGCCAGTTTGGTGAGGTTGAGTTAAAAGTTGAGCCTCTTGCTCGTGGGCAAGGTTTTGAGTTTGTCTCTAAAGTCGTGGGTGGCTCGGTGCCTAGTCAGTATATTCCAGCAGTTGAGAAGGGCGTTCGTGAAGCCATGCTCGTCGGAGAGTTAGGAGGATACCCGCTGCAAGATATCAAAGTGACCGTGCTTGATGGCAAGCATCACAGCGTTGACTCAAAAGAAATAGCCTTTGTTATGGCAGGTAAAAGAGCTTTTATGGAGGCAGTGAAATTAGCGCAACCTGTAATGTTAGAGCCGATAGTTGATATGAATATTCAAGTAGCGCAAACCCATGTCGGTGAGATCACCGGTGACATTAGTTCTGCCCGCGGTATTGTGTGTGGCACACAGGCTAACAGTAAAGGTTTAGTGGAAGTTAATGTAGAAGCGCCGCTAGCCAATGTGAGTAACTATTCTACTCGGCTAAAATCGATGACCGGAGGAGATGGTCAGTTCTCGATGCAATTCAGTCGTTACGATGTATTGCCACAAAAAGAGCTCAAGGCTGTGGTTAGTTAGCTTATAAGTCAATTAACGCGTTAGTTGATAAAAGCTCTCTTTGATATAAGCTTTCTTTGATAAAAGTACTCTTTGATAAAAGTACTTTTTGATATAAGCGTAAATCTATTCAAGCATTAGCAGGTTAATTGCTTGAGTAACTCTTGCAATACCTATTGACCGAAAAATAAAAGGGTTAAGCTTGGCTTAGCTCTTTTTTATTGCAACAAACAGATAGGCTGCTAGTTGAAACAAGCCCCTAAAAAAAGCGACAATACGCTATTGTTACTCTGTGTGAGCTTAATTTGCAGTCTTCTACCACCATTCAACTGTTTTATTGTTCTCTTAATACTGATTTACTCGATGATTGTAGTGCATCTATCGTGCGTTCATGGCTGCCTGAAAATGAACTGATTAAAGTCGATCGCTTTATTCAACAATCAGCCAGGGAACAAGGTTTGATGGTACGTGGATATTTACGTGCAGTGTTGTCCAAATTTGCAGATATTACGCCACAGCAGTGGCAATTTGAATATGGTGAGAAGGGGAAACCAAGGTTATCAGCTGCGCAATATAAGCAAACGGGAATTCAGTTTAATGTCAGCCATAGCGGTGAGTGGCTGTTGATTGGCGTGATCCAAAATGCGATTGATTCTAATACTATTGCCTTTAAGAGTGCAGACTCAGTGATTGCAGAAGAGTTTGGTGTTGATTTTGGCGTTGATATAGAACGACGCCGAAACAGTACTAACATTCATGCCATTTTACATCACTACTTCTCATCCCCAGAAGAATCTGCGTTATTGGCGTTACCGGAAAATCAGCAGAGAGAGCGCTTCTTTGATTTATGGTCTTTAAAAGAATCTTACATAAAAGCCAAAGGCCTAGGCTTGGCATTATCACTTAAATCGTTTGCATTTGACCTCAAGAACCTACAATTTTGTCCTTTGCCAGTTTCACATGAACCATTGTCAGTTACTCATAAAGTGCCAGATGCGCATATGACGTCAAGTACTTATAAGTTACTAAACAAGGAGTTGTTATTGTCTGATAACATTCCACTGAGTTTGCTGTGTGAAACCGACACAAAGCAATATGTCACCGCATCCAATTGGCAATGTTATTTAGGCAGGATTGATCAAACATACCGATTTGCGATCAGTGTCGGTTGCGGGGCTGAAAATAAGGTTGTTGTGAAGGCTAAACAAGTTAACTTTTCCGACATCTTTTGAGCTTAGAACAGCAAAAAAGTATCGAATAACAAAAAACGCATTTTGCTTAGATTGTAAGGCGGCAATTCACTTGCCGCGCTTAATCCGTTTTTATTTGTCACTACACAGCTTACTGTCTAGCTAAACGGTGAGTTTCTGGTGGCTGCTCAAAGTCACTTCTGAATGGATTAATATCTAAACCACCACGACGTGTATAGCGGGCATAAACCGTTAGTTTTGTGCATTCACAATAGCGCTTTAAATCGGTAAAAATACGCTCGACACATTGCTCATGAAACTCGTTATGCTGGCGGAAAGAAATTAAATAGCGTAGCAGTTTTTCACGGTCAATTTTAGGGCCTTGATAACGGATCATTACGCTGCCCCAATCAGGTTGTGAGGTGATAAGGCAATTGGATTTTAGCAGGTTTGAAGTCAGCGTTTCTGCTACGTGTTTATCATCAGTGCTGTTTTCAAGATACTCAGGTTTAAACTGATAGTCATCTACTTCAATATCAAGCTCGTCAATACAGTGACCCGGCAATTCAACAATACGCTGGGTATTAAAATGCTTTGGCTCAATGACTTTGACGCTAACGTTACCATTAGCACAGAGGCTTAAGTCGGTAACTAATGTTTGCTGCACTTGTTCAACACTGTCAAATCGTGTCTGATTGTAGCTGTTGAGATATAGCTTAAAAGATTTTGATTCGATTAAATTATCACTTTCAATCGCTAAGTAAACTTCAATAATAGCGACCATGGGCTTACCCTTGGCATTTAGCCAAGACAGCTCGTAACCTGTCCAAATATCAGCACCTTGAAAAGGAAGCGTATCAGTTAATTCAATGGCATCGCGATTCAGTTTACGAGGAACCCCTTGCAGCAGTGAAGCATCATATTCTGCTTGATATTGCGTCGTTTGGCCTAAAGTGAGTCCTTTAAGTGCCTCTGCATCACTATAGGGGTCGTGATTGTGTGTCATCTAGTCTGTTTCCGTGTCAAAATAGACTTATATTATAACCCAAAATTGGAGCATCTTAAGTGTCTTGTTCAACTTCATTGGATCATTTTTCTAGCCGTTATATTCAAGCTTATCAGGATGTATTAGGCGAGTTTCCCCGTTATTTCCCACTTGGGCAAGGATCCGCCTGCATTGAAGGTAAGTATGATCTTGAATCAGATGAAGCCGTTTCCTGGAAGGCTGTTAAACGTAAAAATAGCTCTGATTTCAGTAATGTAGAACACGCTTTAGAGCTCAAATTACATCAAGATATTAATGCATTTTATGGTGAGTATTTTTCTGCGCCTTTGTATTTTGATTCAACATGGGGTGAGGGGGAATTACTCCAAGTTTGGAATCAGCAAGACTTTGAATCTTTGCAACAAAATGTGATCGGTCATCTCATGATGAAGAAAAAGCTTAAGCAAGCGCCAACTTGGTTTGTGGGTGTATTAGGTGATGGTGACCAAATGATCACCGTAAATAATGAAGACGGCAGTGTGTGGATTGAAATTCCTGGTAATAAACCTAAAGACAAGCTGGCTGACAGTTTAGCCGAATTTATCGATGCATTATCGCCGCGGGTTATGCCGCCAGTTGCGCCTATTGTTGAAGACAATTATGTCGCTCACCCTGGAATTTGGCAGCGAATGAAGATGATGTGTAATGATTTACTGAAACGTAAATGATCAATCAGCGCGTTTAGCATGATGTGAAAATAAAAGCCTGACTTACTCATTATAAGTCAGGCTTTTTTGAACCGCAGGCTTATAGCCTAAGAGGTTATTAATTAAGAAGCTATTAGCTAAGGGCTTATTAGCTAAAGGCTTATTAGTTAAGGGCTTATGAGTACAAGCTTACTGATGATCCCAAGAAATATTAGACACGATTCGACAAGGCTCACATCGAAAATGGAACATATCGAGTAATGGCTCATCTAAACGCCATTCCTTCGAGCCACATTTAGGACAAGCTCGTTCTTTCTCTTTGGCTAGGCTTTCACCACCTACACGATATAAGTAATAGTAGGTTGGAATTTTAGTGATAAATTCGACTCTGCCGCGTATATCCCAACCGCGTCTAAATAGGTCGCTTTTATGGCTGGTGATTTCTTCTAGAGCGGCAAACTCAGCTTGAGTCGCTGCAGCCATTTGTAATTCATCACAGGCTTGCCACTCTGTTTGCCAGCGGATCACTCTTTTGTGGTCGCCATTAAATGTGGCAGGGATTTGATATAACGGAATAGGTAACAAGTTATCGCCGCTACGTAGTGGCGAACACATATGAACATAACTGGTATAAAGCACCTGCCAACTTGGTACTTCTTCATTACTTTGTTCTGAATTAATGTCTTGGCCAATGTACTTCTCACGTGGCGCAAGTAACTTTGCTTCAGTCAATTGCAGTAAAGCTTGTTTAGTCCAAGGGCTGTTATGACGGCTCGATAAGCTGGTTTTTTCCGGCATTAACAATCTGACTTTAAACTCACCTTCGTTAAATGCAACAGCGAATTCTCTTCCTAAAATTTGACCGTTTGCTCTTAATGATTCGAGGTAATGGTTAATGGCTTTCTCGGCTGCGGTTATCGTGGTATCCGCAAAACATTCAAATCTGAGCTCTGTGACAAACATGGGGTTTCCGTTCAATTCTTGGGCTGTAAAATGACAAGGTTCCAGTGCACTAAATCAATGTGAGTGCACTAAGTCAACGTGAGTGTACTAAATCAATGTGAGTGTACTAAGTCAATGTGAGTGCACAAGTTAAGGCACTAATTTTGTGTCAGCAGACTCATTTATTTAAATGAAAATACTGTTGTACTTCAATCGTTATTGTTTATTTTCAAGCTGTAAAACACGCTTTTCTAGTGATTCTATTTTAGCTTCAAATTCAATTTTCATTTGCTGCATTTGAGCCATTAATTGTTGCTCAATCATACTAGGTGCATCATTTGTTGCTTGTTTAGTTGTTTCAAGCGCATCGCCTAAGTCTGGCAAGGTTTGCCATTGCTCTTTCGGAATGGCTTTGAATTGCTGTAAGCCTTGAATAAGAATTGGCATAGGTACTCGGCCACCTAATTTCCCCTTAATCAATGCCATTGTCGGTGTATGACCATTCATTGCGATAGTTTTTGCCGCTGCGAGGACCTGTTCGATTGGACTCATAATTGGTGAAAACCCTCAATATTGATTAGTGAAAATGCTCAACCGCCAATTAGATATTTATAAAACTTAATAAAATCAATTGTATAAATTTTGGCACGGTTTTAGCTTAATGATAATTGACAACATTATAACGTATCTCAAAAGCAGTTTGAGTAGTAATTACGTGAGAATCATTTTAATAAAAGGGAAGTATCATGAAAACAAAATTGGGTTTAGCATTTTTAATGGCTGTGAGTAGCCTTTCTTTGAGTGGTTGTGTGTTGAATGTTGGTGATCATGAAGGTAATCGTAGTGATTCTTACTGGGAAAAACAGCAACAAACTAATAGAACTAACTTATCAAAATTAACCATTGGTATGGCGCGCGATCAAGTCACTATTTTAATGGGCACAGCAGATTTTAGTGAAGCTTACGTGACTCAAGCAGATGCTGAAAGTCCGAAGAAAGAAGTGAATGTGCTTTTCTATCGTACGCAGTGGAGTAAAGGCGATGGCAAAACTACCAAAGATGAATGTACCCCAGTAGTCATAAGTGACAATAAATTAGTGGGTTGGGGTGAAACTGCGTATCAAAAGATTTAATACCAGCCATTAGTTGAGTAAGTTTTTATCAATATTTTATGGCTATGCAATTTTAGATAGAATCTTAGCTATTGCCTTAAAAGAACGTCCAGTTGGTCCACGAGTTCAGACCACTGGGCGTCTTCTTTTAAACTCTCTTCTAAAAATGCTTTCTGAGCATGATTCCAAAAGCTTGCATCGGTTAATTTGGTATTGGCATCAATACTATGTTGTGACAGAAAAAGCTTGATACCGGCCTCTGTAGCATCTAAACCGAGTTGCTCAAATAAGTGTGCAAGCGTAGCTGAAGTCGTGTCCATAATAGTCCCGTTATTATGCTTAAATTTCGCGATTAAATTAACTTTAAGCGTAGGTGACTGCATTAAAATTGCAATATGTTTCAAACTTGTTAAGTTGTAACTATCAACTTGATTTAGCAATGAGTGAGAATATGGAACAGAACGTGTTGGCAGAGCATAAAGCCGTTTACTTAACGGCAGAAGACTTGCGAGTGGCAGCTTCGATTATTTATAACGCTTACCATGATGATCCTTTCTTTATTGAAGCACTTGCTACAACAAATCAGGCAAGTTACGAGCAAAAGCTTCGCGCAGCTATTCGTGAAGAATTGACGGAGCTTTGGCAGCAAGAACAACCTTTAATTGGTTGGTTCGATGGTGATCGCCTAATTGGCGTTGCATGTGTTATTACTCACCAAGTGCCGCTAGGGGAAAGCCGTTACTGGCATTGGCGCTTGAAAATGGTACTGGGAACAGGCTGGAATTCCACTCAGGCATTAATTAAAAAAGAACACAGCATCTTAGAAAGCTTGCCGAGTAAGCAATATGGGATCCTGCAATTTATTGCATTAACCCCTAATGAACAAAGTAAAGGTAACGGTGCAAAATTGATCGAAGCAGTATTAAGTTGGTGTGATGAACAGCCTGATTTAGATGGCATTGGGGTGTTTGTGAATAACCCTAAACATGCAGAGCTATTTGCCCGCGAAGGTTTTAATCATTTATCTGAACTTTCTATAGGTAGCGTAGATGGTGAAATATTAATTTATCCGAGTAAGTAAAAGCTTCAGTTAACAAGCTATTAGCTACCTATTATCTAACCATTAGCTAACTTCATGAAGTAGCTGATCGTTTAAGAAAAATTTTTGCGTTAATTTATATTATTACAATTAGCTTCGGTTATGGATGAAAAGATGAGTGACGGTTATGAATGAAAAGATAAGTGAAAAAAAGTATCAAGACTTTAAATCTTTTTATCCTTTCTATTTATCACAACATCAAGACACAACTTGCCGGAGACTTCATTATGTCGGCAGTGCCTTAATCATTGTGCTAATCATTGTTACTTTGTTGAATCAACAGTGGTGGCAATTATGGCTTTTGCCAGTTATTGGGTATGGTTTTGCTTGGGTAGGACACTTTGTATTTGAAAAAAATAGACCTGCCACATTTGAATATCCTTTATATAGCTTACTAGCCGACTGGGTGATGTTTGCACAAATGTTAAAAAAGCGCCTTGGTTTAGGCTCGCCTTCAAGCTAACTGTTACCTATGCTTGTGAGACTTATCTCACAGTAGTGTAGGTATTCTTTCGTTATGAGTTATCTAATTTCTCACCATTTAATTTAAAGCTAAATAAAAACAGGTACTTATGTATTTGGTTGTAATATTTACTTTGTGAATATTTTGTTTCAATGGTTTTTAGGCTGATTTCGAATTCAATTATTATTTACAATGAACTTATTAAGCAATCAATGAATTAATTGAGTGAGTTACAGGATGTAGCCACAATCAAAGTTAATTGAGTTAGTGCTTAAAGTGAATAAAAATGCTTTTTCATTAGTTTTGGATGAGCGTATCAATTTCAGGATGAAACTAGGACACGCTCAAGGAATGGGCATAAGCTCAGTTAATGATTAACTGAAACAAGGATGAACCTCATCAGGAAGATGAAGGATTGCAGGAAGCAAATACCAGGACGGTATATTAGGAGTTAGCCTCTCAGTCACAAGGATAGACTGATTCAAAGGAATGAACACTCAAGTAATACTCTTCAAGGGTAGTACAAGGAAATTGAGTTAAAAGGAAAATGGAGCAAGGAGCACGTTAGTCGCATGGATGGAGCAGGGAGCACAATTTAGCAGGATAGCTAACGAAGAGTAAAATGAGCGCAACCTTATTAGGTTGCGCTTTTTTATGCTTAATTGAAATCAATATTTATGCATGCCTACTTTTATACATGCTTACTTTTATGAATGCATGCCTGCTATGTAAATGTTAAATATGTAAGTCGGTCAAAAGACTTAGCTTCTTACTTTTCCACTCGCCTTGTGAGATATATCTCACAAGCGCTGTGAGACTTAGCGCTTTTAGATTGGCTTATTTGGAGCGTTTTTATTTAAGTTGTTGTATCAGTTAGTTTAATTTTTAGTTTGGCTTTTGCTGTTTGTTGCTGCTGTGTTAATTGCGTGTTTTGTGCATATTTATTTACTCACATATTGCTTAAAATAAGTGACAAGGAAGCAGATAAGCACAGGATGTGTTTAGTAGTTTTAAACAAAACTGCTGCTAATTAAGATTTTAGCAAGTGGCTGTAACATGAGACTGATTACAATAGATTGTTGTAATGGCTTGCTCAGGATGAACCCTAGTTATTACCTTAGTTATTGATGTTGCTCATCAGGATGATGACTTATAGCACATTAATTAAGTGGACGATAAAGCGTCGTTAAGGAAAACGACAGTGTTAATGGATGACACTGACATCAGAGATGATGAAAGACTTTATGGTGAAATGGATTTTAATGTTTGGACATCAGTAAAATGGATTTACGCTGTTAAGGATAACAGTGATTGCAATGGATGCAGATAATTGAAGCAAGGATGTCATGGAAGAACCCCAAGGATGATTTAAAGGACACGCTTAAGGATTTGAGCAGGCTCGGTCAAAGGATAATCGAGTAAGAGGGACAGTACTTTAGTGTACATGGAACATCAAGGATTGAATAAGGATAGCGCACGGAGCAAGTTAGACGCATGGATGGTGCAGGGAGCACAAATATAGCTGGATGGCTTAACAAGAGTATAAGAGACCGCGACAATTTATTGCCGCGGTCTTTCTTTTGCTTAAAATTCGACTTACGTTGATATTGAAACGAGATATCAGCTAGGGCGAGTTGATTTTTACTGGTTGAATTTGTTCGAGGTAAAAAGCGAATTAAGCGCGGCTAGTGAATTGCCGCCTAGCAATCTAAGCAAATTTCACTGCAAAAAAACCTTAAAAGATCAACACACTCTAATACTCAGCCAATAAAAAACGCTATTGAGAGTGTGCTTAACCCTCTAATAGCGTTTCATCATGTGGACGTTTTATACTTTAATTAAGTAGATGCTTAATTGAAGGCTTGCTTAACGTATGCGTATTAACGGCATTTGCCAGAATTGCAGCTTGATGCGCCACCACAGCCACCAAACTTACCTTTGGCCATTGGCGCATCCATCCATTCCGGCTCTGGAAATATCGGCCAGTTAATCTTTTCTATCTTTTTGCCGTGCATATCGATGTGACCGCGGTATTGATTAATACCATCGGTACTGAATTCAAACATAAATTTTGCACGCCAACATAAGCCTGTTGTGCCACCAATACTTGGTCTTGCTGATTCCATAGCAATAGCCAACAATTGTACTTTTTGATTGGCACAAGATCTTTCAGCATAGCGACGACTGATTTCAGCCATTTGACGTAATTGCCAAAAGAATGCAGCAATAACGACAACTGCGACGATTAAAATAAAATCTGACATCATTGGCTAACGGCCCTAAATAATCCGCCGATGGCGGAAGAAAGTTTCTCACTACGGTCAGCACTTCTTAAATCGAGCAGCAGTGAATCTCGTAAACTTGGAATAGCTACGATATCAGCAAAAACTTGATTAAAGAAGTTTTGCGGTTGGTTAGCTAATACTTCAAGATAAAGTTTGCGAGTTGCATCATCTTTTAGAGCAGTCCAACTTCTTGCTGCAATTGTGATCAATAAGTTCTCATCTAACTGTTGGTAATTCACTAATAGCTTAATCGCTTTTTGCGTTAATTCTGGTTGAGATGCGAGCGCTCTAAGGTAGATATGCTTATGCTCAACTTCTGCGGCGGATAACTTATCAAATAAGGTATTAGCTAATGCATCTGAAATGGCAACGTGCTCTAAACATTGACAAATAGCAGCTTGAACCTCTAACGGTGCTAGGGTAATAGCTGCATTGATATGCTTGTCATGGTCAAACTTATCTAAGCGGACACAGACATCGGCAATACCTTGCAATCCGAGTTGTTGCCAGTTGTCACCTTGAGCATTGGTTTCATTTAAATTCGAAAAATACTGGGCTGCATATTCATATTGAGCTGATGCTTGCTGACTTAATTGCTTTTTAACCATTGCATTAAACAGTGCTAGTTTTTCTTGGCTAGGCTTAAAACTGAACGGATGATTGGCGTAGCGTTCTTGTTCTTCATCAGACAAAGCTTTAGTTGGATCACGCCCTAACGCTTCTAGGATCATTTTAATAAACTGGCTACGCTGGGCAGGCGATAACAAACCTTGCTCATCAAGGGGCAACTTTAAAAACCAAATAAAAGGCGGTTGTTCTTCACGCCAAAACACAATAGCAAACTGGGCGTGGCCTTGAATTGGAAATGGGTAAGGGGTGTTCAATGCTTCAATTTGGTTGAATAACACTGGGTCAATGTTTTCCACTCTTCGGCCTAAATCATAAACCTGAAATTGAGTGTTAGCGGTGTCTAGGAATTGGCTTAAGGTTTCGAGTTGTGTCATGGGAGTTTATTTATCGCGATTAACTTGCCGCTATTATAGGGTTAACTGGCGTCTGATGATATGATTAGTCGCACAAACAACTATGATTATTTTAAACCGTTTAAGCGAAAACCTGCCGTTATGCCTCATATTCAAACCGCTCAATATTTAATACAGTTAGAACAGCAACTAAAGCAAAGTGATTTGTGGTCTGGCTCTATACCTTCAGATACAGCGCTTGCCAGTACGGCGCCATTTGCTTGTGACTCATTGCGTTTTGAGCAGTGGCTGCAGTTCATATTCATTCCGAAAATGGGTCAGTTAATTGAGCAATGCTTACCTCTGCCGACGCAAATATCGTTAACGCCAATGGCAGAGCAAGCTTGGGTAAATCACGGTGACTTAACAGCTTTAGTTGAATTGCTGACTCAGATAGATAACTTTTTAACCCGTCAGTAAGGTGAATATAATGACAGAAGATAAATATATTAGTCCATTTGCTGATGATGAATACTTTGACGATGAAACGCTTAATACTGAGTTAGAGGAAAGCGATGAAGTCGCTCCTGAGTTAGAGATTTTATTTGAAGATGAACATATTGTGGCCATCCATAAGCCTGCCGGTTTATTGGTACATCGTTCATACTTAGCCAGAAAAGAGCGTTTTTTTGCGATGCAATTAACACGTGATTTAGTTGGATGTCATGTATTCCCTGTTCACCGCTTAGATAGGCCGACTTCAGGTGTATTGGTGTTTGCTAAAAGTAGTGAGGTGGCTAGGGCTTTATGTGAGCAGTTCGAGCTGCACCAAATTGAGAAAACCTACTTAGCATTAGTGCGGGGTAATATGCATGAAGCAGCTAGGTTGGATTACGCATTAAAAGTAGAACTTGATGATGTTGCCGACAAAAAAGCCCGCAAAGATAAACCTCCTCAAGATGCGGTGACTGACTATGCTCCTTTATTAAATACAGAAATTCCATTTAGTTCAGGTCGTTACTCGACGAGTCGTTTTTGTTTAATTAAATTAACACCGCAAACAGGACGTAAACACCAATTACGTCGTCATATGGCACATTTACGTCACCCGATCATTGGTGATACCACCCATGGTGACGGCAAACAAAATAAATTCTTCAGATCGCACTTTGAGATAAATCGACTATGGCTGATAGCGAAATCTATTCGCTTTACCCATCCTGTCACTCAGCAATTAATGCATATTGAAACAGAGCTTGAGCAAGAGTGGTTAACGATTTTTGAACAGTTTGGTTGGCAAGAGCAACTAATTGATGAAGAGCCTATGCTGCTTGCCTAGTGCCTAGTGCCTAGTGCCTAGTGCCTAGTGCTAAATGTTTAGTAATAGAAAATAGAAAATAGAAAATAGAAAATAGAAAAAGTTGAATAATAAAAAGAGATATCTGTCAGGGATATCTCTTTTTTCAATATTCTTTGGTCGATTTCATGGCTGTCAATAACGAGCTAATAACAACCGCGACTATTGGACTAAAACGGACTAACTGGCCTTAAGCGGCACTTTAGTATGTTCTAGCAATACCGATTTAAGTTTTTCAAACTCTTCAATTTTTGCCAGAGGTTCACTGGTATCTTGTTGCTCACAACGAAAATAAAAATTACGGCGAATATGGGCTGATTTGTGTTGCAGTTTAAACAATCTGTGCCTGTTGGCCTGACGCATAACAGTAACCTTAACGAATGGGTAAGTTATTACTTTTGTTTGTATTTCATACTTGCAGCCTAGTATTAGAATACAGTATGGTGAAGTTATTAACCTCATAAAGCAGCGCACTGCTAAATGAATTATAGAAGTCAGTTAACTTAAAGAGAAGTATATCATGGAAAAAGTTAATTTAGTGTTTGGGACGGTATACGGTAGTGCTCAATTTGTTGCTGAAACATTGACCGATAAAATTGCCGAATTAGATTTCACGGCTAATCTGCTGCAGCCAGCCGATTTAACTGGTTATGTGCCCAGTGAAGATGAGTTATTGATTGTCGTTACTTCAACGACCGGGCAAGGCGATTTACCGGATGATATTGCCCAGTGGTTTAGTGAGCTGAAATCAGTGGCGCCATATTTACCTAAGTTGCAATACAGTATCATTGGTCTTGGGGATTCAAGTTATGAAACCTTTTGTGGTGCCGCTAAACAATTTGATGAGTTATTGTCTGAACTTGGGGCAAAAAAACTCACTGAGACATTAGAAATTGATGCATGCGAAACCATGGAACCTGAAACTGAAGCGACACAATGGATACCAGCTTGGCACGCGGCAGTTCAATCACTCGCCAGTTAAGACGACTTAGCCAGCAATGGTTTAAGTTTGCCCAGCGCCTGAGTCAGGCGCTGCTTATTCCTATTGCCATTTTACCCGCTGCCGGTGTAATGCTCGGTTTATCATTTAATCCACTCCCTTTTATTCCAGCAGAGCTGGCGACGGTTTTCTCCGCTGTTGGTAACCTCATTTTTACTATGATGCCTTTGCTTTTTGCGGTGGCGATATCTATAGGTTTTTGTAAAGATCAAGGCATTGCAGCATTTGTTGCAGTGTTTGGCTACGGGGTCTTTATATCTAGCCTAGGAGCATTTACTGCGATTTATGAGTTAAACTCCCGGCCAATATGGGGAATTGACACCATTGATACAGGTATTGCAGGCGGTATTCTTGTTGGCGCGTTAACCTGTTTTGTTGTTCGGTTAAGTCAGGATGTTAAGCTGCCTGCGATGTTTTCTTTTTTTGAAGGCCAGCGCAGCGCCGCGTTAATCATCATTCCTTTCACAATTGCTCTGGCTTTTTTACTTGCTCATATTTGGCCAACGTTAGCTTACTATATTGATTCACTATCGCTTTGGGCGGTATATCAAGATCCCGCTCTTGCCTTCGGTGTTTATGGCACTATTGAACGTTTTTTGATCCCTCTTGGTTTACATCATATTTGGAATGCACCTTTTTATCTTGAAGTGGGTCAGTATTTTCATGAAGGAAAAATGGTTCGTGGTGAAATCGCACGTTATCTTGCAGGCGATCCGTTAGCGGGGAATTTAGCTGGTGGCTATTTAATTAAAATGTGGGGCTTACCTGCTGCTGCATTTGCGATTTGGCGCTGCGCAGATAAATCAGAGCGCAACCGTGTTGCCGGCATTATGTTATCAGCCGCAGCTACAAGTTGGCTTACGGGAATAACTGAACCGATTGAGTTTGCATTTATGTTTGTGGCACCTGTGTTATTTGTTATTCATGCCATATTAACTGGGCTTGCTTATACCGTCTGTATTTTACTTGATGTTAACCATAGTGTGGTGTTTTCCCATGGGTTAATTGATTTCAGTTTATTGTTTGCTCAGTCCAGCAATACCAGTTGGTTCTGGTTTTTAGGGCCATTAACGGCCTTTATTTACTACCTTATTTTTAGAGTCAGTATTTTAGCTTTTAATTTGAAGACACCTGGTCGGTTAGAGCTTAATGACGATGGAAATAAAGAGAGTTTGAGATCAATGATCAGTGCCTTAGGTGGACCTGATAATATCGTTGAATTGAATGCTTGTTTAACTCGATTACGTATTGCGGTTGTCGATCCTAAGCTAGTTGATAAGCCTAGATTGATGAGACTGGGAGCAAAGGGCGTGATTAAAGTAGGCAAGGGGGTACAAGTCGTATTTGGTACTAAAGCAGAAAGCTTAAGAAAGCTATTGCAGAAATATCTCGACACTCGTCAGTAAAATTCAAGTTTAATTATAGAATTATCATCTTTTAAGTCATATTTTTATACATATCCTATCTCAAGGCACTTATTTAATTCGCAATCATAAAAATATATTCCTGAATATTTATTTTCTCAATTGCTGTGTTATTAATGAATGGCTATAAGCGTTTAATATTATTGATATGAGTAGTGTAATTATGAATAACTCCCCTTTAAGTCAACAAAGTGAAACTGCATCGACACCATTACCTCGGAAAATTTTAATTACTGATTGTGAAGATGCTCAAGGATTAATCGCGAACATCACAGGGGTATGTTTTGCTCATCAGCTAAACATTATCAAAAACACCGAATTTGTTGATCATCAGCAAGGCCGTTTTTTCATGCGTACCGTGTTAGAAGGCAAGATTAATGATGAAGCGTTATTGGCAGATCTTCGTCAAGTTTTACCAGAACAAAACCACATGAAGTTAGTTGATGCCGGTAAGAAGCGTATTGCGGTATTAGTGACTAAAGAAGCTCATTGCCTAGGTGATATTCTAATGAAGTCATATTATGGTGGTTTAGACGTCGAAATTGCGGCTGTCATTGGTAATTACGACATTTTGCAAGGCTTAACGGAGAAGTTTGATATCCCGTTTCATTATGTGAGTCATCAAGGGCTTGATAGACAAGAACATGAACAAGCGATGCTTGAAAAGATAAAACGTTATTCGCCTGACTATATCGTGCTGGCCAAATTCATGCGTATCCTAACCCCTGAGTTTGTTGCAGAGTTTCCAAATACCATTATCAATATTCATCATTCATTTTTGCCGGCATTTATTGGCGCATCGCCTTATCGCCAAGCGTGGGAAAGGGGGGTTAAAATTATTGGTGCAACAGCGCACTTTGTGAATAACTGTTTAGATGAAGGACCAATCATTAAGCAAGATGTGATTAATGTTGATCATAGTTTTAGCGCTGAAGAAATGGCCCATAACGGCCGTGACGTTGAAAAGAGTGTATTGAGTAAAGCATTACAATTAGTGCTTGAAGAACAAGTGGTGGTGTACGGCAACAAAACCGTCGTGTTTTAAGCTGTTAGTTGGCAAAAATTCAATAAAAAAGGCTCAGTATCATCTGAGCCTTTTTACGTTAACATCGGAGTGCTTAGTGGTCGTTATGACTTATCACACTCAGTGTTTTATCGATTAATCGACGATACGTAATAATTCGTTAATGCCCACTTTACCGCGAGTTTTAGCGTCAACTTTCTTAACGATGATAGCTGCGTATAAGCTGTAAGTACCACATTTAGATGGTAGGTTACCAGAAACCACTACAGAGCCTGCAGGTACGCGGCCGTAATGCACTTCGCCAGTTTCACGGTCAAAGATACGTGTGCTTTGGCCAATGTATACGCCCATTGAAATTACGCTGCCTTCTTCAACCACAACGCCTTCAACAATTTCACTACGTGCGCCAATGAAACAGTTATCTTCAATGATTGTTGGGCCTGCTTGTAATGGCTCAAGTACGCCACCAATGCCAACACCACCTGATAAATGCACGTTCTTACCGATTTGTGCACAAGAGCCAACTGTTGCCCATGTATCAACCATAGTGCCTTCGTCAACGAATGCGCCTA
Organism: Shewanella sp. 10N.286.52.E4; assembly: GCF_041468785.1. Lineage (NCBI taxonomy): Bacteria > Pseudomonadati > Pseudomonadota > Gammaproteobacteria > Alteromonadales > Shewanellaceae > Shewanella > Shewanella sp. 10N.286.52.E4. The sequence continues at coordinate 30,819 of NZ_JBFRJJ010000001.1, read as the reverse complement.
GGTTAACGTAAGATGGCATTAATACGGTATTCTTACCGATAAATGAACCTTTACGAACGGTTGCTGGTGGAACAACACGAATAGCTTCTTCTTTAAAGCGTTCAGCAGTGTAGTCTGAGAATTTTTGTGGCACTTTATCAAAGTACTTAGTGTCACCGCCTTCAACAACTTCGTTGTCGAAAATACGGAAAGAAAGTAAAACAGCTTTCTTTAACCACTGATGTACATGCCATTCGCCATCAATCTTTTCTGCTACGCGAGCTTGGCCTTTATCAAGCATGCTAATAACAGTTTCGATATCTGCACGAACACTTGGCTCTACCGTGCTAGGTGTGATGTCCTGACGAGCCTCAAATGCAGCTTCTATGCGTTGGCGTAATGCCTCCATTACTTTCTCCCAAATTGTGTTTATTGATGTAAAGGTTGAGTAAGCGCCTCTGAAAGCGCTTCTGATAATTGTGTTTGTTGAGCTTCGTTGAGCGCTTGGCCTTGAGCTGTTTGTAAAATAAAGAAATCTTCTGCTCTTTCACCAATGGTGGTAATTTTTGCTGATAATAACGTGATATCGCAGCGGTAAAGTACATCACCTACTTTGGCGAGTAGGCCAGGGGTGTCCAGCGCAATTAGCTCCATCATACTTGTATCATGCTTCGCACCAGGTAAGAAACTCACTTGTGTACGAACTTTAAAAGGTTTCATGATTCGTGACATCTTTCTAAACTTTGGTGGTTTAGATTTTTGTGTCGCCAATCTCTTTTCAAGCGACTTTTTAATCGACTGAATGCGTGAAAGTTGGCTGATTGGTTCGCCATCTTGCTCTAATATAACGAATGTATCTAAGGCGAAGTCATCGTTTGATGTCATGATGTTAGCATCATGAACATTTATGTTTTTGTTATCTAACACTGTCATAACAGTGGCGAATAACTTGGGTTTGTCTTTGGCGTAAACAAACAGCTCGCTGCCACCACGAGTCGTGTGCTTTGAAATTAACACGAGTGGCTTCTGTTTATCATGTTTGAGTAATGCTTCAGTATGCCATGACACTTGATTGGGTTGATGACGTAAAAAATAATCATCTTTGAATCGGCTCCACAGCTCATTAATCGCTTTTTGTTTAACGCCACGTCTTAATAATTCTTTTTGGGCTTTTTGCTGAATTTCAAGAACCCTGTCAGCCACATCAATTGGTTTTTCTTTGCCACGAGATAGTACCCGCTGAGTCGCAAAATATAAGTCTCTTAACAGAGAGCCTTTCCAGTTATTCCAGGCTTTGTGGTTAGTTGCGCAAATATCTGCCACGGTGAGGCAGTATAAATAACTTAAATGCACTGCATCTTGAACGCGATCAGCAAATACTGCGACCACTTCAGGATCTGAAATATCGCGGCGCTGAGCGGTAACTGACATCACCAGGTGGTTTTCAACTAACCATGCCACAAGTCGCCCATCGTGATCGCTTAACCCATGTAACTTACAAAAGTCTAATGCATCAGTGGCGCCTAACTTACTGTGGTCGCCACCTCGACCTTTAGCTATGTCATGAAATATGGCGCCTAATACGAGTAAGCCTTTCTTTGGCAACTGATTTATTAGGATTGCGCCCAGTGGGAACTCATCTTTTTGATCGGGTTGGGCAAAGCGTTCAATATTTAGCAGTAATCTATGTGTATGTTCATCAACCGTGTAAGCATGGAATAAATCAAACTGCATTTGGCCTTCGATTTTACGCCATGCAGGTAAATAGGAAGATAAAATTCCATGTTTGTGCATTAACGATAATGCGGCAATCCCCCGAGGATGCTTCAAAATTGCCATGAAATATTTACGGCATTCTGGGTTATCTTGCAATGGGTCTTTTAGACGACGTCTAGCTTGTCGCAATAGACGCAATGTTGGTGCATATATACGACGGACATTAGAGTTTTTGGCAACAAGTAAAAATAGATTTAGAATTTGCTCTGGTTGTTGTTCAAATAACTGGTCATCTAATACTTCAATGTATCGACCACGACGTTGATACTTGTCATTTATTGGGTAAATGGTTAACGAAGATGACAAGCTTAATGTGGCACGCTTAAAAAGCTGTAGCAGCATTTCATTAAGCTCCATCACACGTCTTACCGTGCGATAGTAACGCTTCATCATTTGCTCTACAGCGAGCTGAGTACCATCTTCAAAGCCCATCATGCTGGCGACTTGCCTTTGTAAATCGAACAACAATCGATTTTCGTTACGTCCCGAAATCATGTGCAGGCAAAAACGCAGTTGCCATAAAAAATCCTGACATTCTAGAAATTCTGTAAGCTCAACAGGCTCTAAGAAGTCGTGTGCAACTAACTCAGATAGCGAGGCCGCATCAAAGTGGCGCATGGCAACCCATGCGACAGTTTGAATATCACGTAACCCGCCAGGGCATGATTTTAAGTTGGGTTCTAAGTCAAAGGCATTTGCTCTGAGGTGGCGTTGGTGCTGCTCTTCAATTTTGCCTAAGAAAAAAGTATCAGACGGCCAAAAATCTTCTTGTCTAATGGCATCATAAAGTTCATCGAACAATGCCTCTTGGCCAATAAGCAACCTGGCTTCAAGTAAATTGGTGGCGGTAGTGATATCGAGCTGACCTTGCTCTAATGTTTCTTTAATAGAGCGAACACTGTGACCGAGTTCTAATCCTGAATCCCAAAGATAGGTAATAAACTGACTGATAGCATCTTTAGCTTGTTGGCTGACACTATCTGATTGGGTTAATAATAGGAGATCGATATCTGAATGGGGATGAAGCTCGCCGCGACCATATCCGCCCACGGCAATAAGACTCATTTGATGATTATTTAAATCAAATTTGAGCCAGCTTTGTTTTAAAAGGTCATCAACAAATTGGCAACGCTGCTGCACGAGATCCGTTATTGGTTCATTAGCAGTAAATTGCTCCAATAAGCGCTGGTTAAATTCGATGAGCGTGTTTTTAGCTACCAGCGCAGTGTTCATTGATGTCCTTATTTTTACTTAAAAGTTAAATTGATCTTGGGAGGTCTTCTTCGCTTCGCAAAGTCAGAACTTCAACACCTGTTTCAGTGACAAGTAATGTATGTTCCCATTGAGCTGATTTTTTACCATCTGAAGTGGTTACTGTCCAGTTATCTTCTTTATCTAAAACAGTTGTGTAACGTCCAGCATTGATCATTGGCTCGATAGTAAAACACATGCCGGCTTTTAATACTGTGTTGTCATTATTTTTATAGTGTACGACTTGTGGCTCTTCGTGAAAGCCTTCGCCAATACCGTGACCACAGTAATCTTGAACGATTGAGTACTTATCTAAACCTGATTTACTGGCTTTAATAAATTTCTCAATGGCAGTACCAATTTCGCCTAGTTTAACCCCTGGGCGAACTTTTTTAATCGCAAGGTACAAGCTTTCTTGAGCAATGCGAGCCAATCTTCTGTCTTTTGGGCTCACATCACCAATTAAAAACATTTTTGATGTATCACCGTGGAAACCATCTTTAATGACTGTGATGTCGATATTCAAGATATCGCCATCTTTTAATGTGTAGCTACTAGGGATGCCGTGACAAACCACTTCATTTACTGAAGTACAAATAGATTTTGGGAATCCGTGGTAGTTAAGCGGTGCAGAAATAGCGCCGTGTTCTTCGGTAAATTTTGCACAAATGTCGTTAAGCTCATCTGTGGTTACGCCTACCTTGACGAAAGGTGCAATCATTTCTAATACTTCTGCAGCTAACTTACCAGCTACACGCATTTTTTCGATTTGTTCTGCTGTCTTGATGACTATGCTCATGAATTATCTCTTACCGTTATATCAGTCAAAAAAGGCGCAAATAAATTTGGCAAAATTTGTGCTTTACACCTAGTTATGGTATAAAGCGCGCCGTTGTGTTTAAGTCTTAATGAAGCTGTAATTTGAATAAAGTATAAATACTTTCTTCACTTACTGTTCCACTAAGCGTAAAATATGGCGGCCATTATACATGTTATAGATGGCAATTTAACTAAATACTAAATCACACACGTATCGACACATTCTTCGGGGTGCTCTTAGTGCGCTTTTTAAGCAAGCAAGAGTCGAAGGTATGGGATCCGTGGAGGTCTAACCCCCCAAATTAAGGTATATAAAATGACTACTGTTTCAATGCGCGACATGCTTCAAGCTGGTGTTCACTTCGGTCACCAAACTCGTTACTGGAATCCTAAGATGAAGCCTTTCATCTTCGGTGCTCGTAATGGTGTTCACATCATCAACCTTGAGCACACTGTGCCAATGTTCAACGAAGCACTAGCGTTCATCAGCAACGTTGCTTCTAAAAAAGGTAAAATCCTTTTTGTTGGTACTAAGCGCGCTGCTGGCGAAGCTATCAAAGAATCTGCAATGTCTTGTGACCAGTACTACGTTGATCACCGCTGGTTAGGCGGCATGTTGACTAACTGGAAAACTGTTCGTCAGTCAATCAAACGTCTTAAAGAGCTAGAAAGCCAGTCAGTAGACGGTACTTTCGACAAGCTTACTAAGAAAGAAGCGTTAATGCGTACTCGCGAGCTAGAGAAGTTAGAAAAATCTCTTGGTGGTATCAAAAACATGGGCGGCTTACCTGACGTATTATTCGTTATCGGTGCTGACCACGAGCATATCGCTATTAAAGAAGCTAACAACTTAGGTATCCCAGTTGTTGCTGTTGTTGATACTAACTCTGCTCCAGATGGCGTTAACTACATCGTTCCTGGTAACGATGATGCTATGCGTTCTATCCGTTTGTACACTTCTTCTGTTGCTGCAGCTGCTAACTCAGGCCGCGGTCAAGATTTAGCTGTTCAAGCTGAGCAAGACGGTTTCGTAGAAACTGTTTAAATAAGGCGTGATGGTTTCCATCCCCCTTATTAACCAATAAAAATTGGTGAGCAGGGGCCTTATGGGCCCCTGTTTTTAAATGCAATATTAGACGAATTAAAATAGAGGATTTAACAATGGCAATTACTGCTGCCCAAGTTAAAGAACTTCGTGACCGCACTGGCGCTGGCATGATGGACTGTAAAAAAGCATTGACTGAAACTAACGGTGATATCGAGCTAGCTATCGATAACATGCGTAAAAGTGGTGCTGCTAAAGCTGCTAAAAAAGCAGGTAACATTGCTGCTGAAGGTACAATCCTTATTCAAGGTGGCGAAGGTTACACAGCTTTATTAGAAGTTAACTGTCAAACTGACTTCGTTGCTAAAGATGGTAACTTCTTAGCGTTTGCTAATGAAGTACTAGCTGTTGCAGCTGCTTCTAAAGTATCTATTGAAGATCTTAAAGCACAATTCGAAGAAACTCGTGTTGCGCTAGTCGCTAAAATCGGTGAAAACATCAACGTTCGTCGCGTTGAATACATCGATGGTGCTGATCAAGCTTCTTACCGTCACGGCGACCGTATCGGTGTTGTTGTAACGGGTGAAGCAGATGCTGAAACGCTTAAGCACATCGCTATGCATGTTGCTGCTTCTAAGCCTGAATTCGTTAATCCAACTGACGTACCTGCTGATGTTGTTGCTCGTGAGCAAGCGCTTCAAGTAGAAATCGCGATGAACGAAGGTAAGCCTCAAGAAATCGCTGAGAAAATGGTTATCGGTCGTATGAAGAAGTTTACTGGTGAGATCTCTCTTACTGGCCAAGCTTACATCATGGAACCAAAGAAAACTGTTGGCGACATTCTTAAAGAGAAAGGCGCTTCAGTAACTAACTTCATTCGTTTAGAAGTTGGTGAAGGTATTGAGAAGAAAGAAGAAGATTTCGCTGCAGAAGTTGCTGCACAAATTGCTGCTACTAAAAAAGCGTAATTAAACATCTCTTCATACCCTAAAGCCGCAGCAACCGCTGCGGTTTTGTTATAATTAGGAAAAAATTATGAGCACCAATCCAAAACCTGCATTTAGACGCGTTCTTTTAAAGTTAAGCGGCGAAGCGTTAATGGGCGAAGAAGGCTTCGGTATTGACCCTAAAGTTCTTGACCGTATGGCGCAAGAAGTAAAGGAGTTAGTTGAACTTGGCATCCAAGTTGGGGTTGTTATTGGTGGTGGTAATCTATTCCGTGGTGAAGGCTTAGCACAAGCTGGTATGAACCGTGTTGTTGGTGACCATATGGGTATGCTTGCAACCGTAATGAATGGCTTAGCAATGCGTGATGCTTTGCATCGTGCCTATGTCAATGCTCGTTTGATGTCTGCAATTCCTTTAAAAGGTGTGTGTGACGATTATAATTGGGCAGAGGCAATCAGTTTATTAAAGTCTGGCCGAGTTGTTATTTTCGCTGCTGGTACAGGTAACCCGTTTTGCACAACTGATTCAGCTGCGTGTTTACGTGGTATTGAAATTGAAGCGGAAGTGGTATTAAAAGGAACAAAAGTTGATGGCGTATACTCAGCTGATCCTATGAAAGACCCTGAAGCTGTAAAATACGACTCATTAACTTATGATGAAGTATTAGAAAATGAATTTAAGGTGATGGACTTAGCTGCATTTACGCTAGCCCGTGACCATGACATGCCTATCTTAGTTTTCAACATGAATAAACCTGGTGCTTTACGTCGTGTTATCATGGGTGAAGAAGAAGGCACGCATATTAAAACTAAATCTTAATAGGTTAGTTTTTAGCTGACAATTTTCATTTGTACGACTGTCGACATAGTAAAATCTATGTGCCATTCTCAGAGAGTCGTTCAAATTATAAGTATTTGTGACCAAAAGGATATTTATCGTGATTGATACAATTAAAGAAGATGCTCAAGACCGTATGAACAAGTGTGTTGATGCTACTAAAAACCAAATGGCTAAAGTACGTACTGGTCGTGCTCACCCAAGCCTACTTGATTCAATTCAAGTGTCTTACTACGGTTCAATGACACCGCTTAAGCAAGTTGCAAATATTGGTATTGAAGATTCTCGTACCCTAAATGTAACCGTATTCGATGCGACTATGGTTCAAGCTGTAGAAAAAGCGATCATGAGTTCTGATTTGGGTCTTAACCCAATGACTGCGGGTAACGCAATGCGTATCCCATTGCCTGCATTAACTGAAGAACGTCGTAAAGATTTCATTAAAGTAGTACGTGGTGAAGCTGAAAATGGTCGTGTTGCCGTACGTAATGTACGTCGTGACGCTATCAGTGAAATCAAAAAGCTTGAAAAAGCGAAAGAGTGTACTGAAGATGATGTTCGTCGTAGTGAAGATGAAATTCAGAAGTTCACCGACGCAAGTATCAAAAATATTGATGGAATTTTAGCTGCTAAAGAAAAAGAATTGATGGAAGTCTAATTCTCGTCCTAGCAAAGCTAGAGTTAAAGCGCCGTGTAAGGTTATACTACACGGCGTTTGTCTATTTGAAAGGGTTGTAATAGATGTCATCCACTGTTGGATATGAGCCAAAAACACAATCGAGTGCTGATATAGAATCGTCGGAAATTTTGCCTGGTCAACTTTCTGATGTGGTTAAGCAGTCGCTTCCTAAACACGTCGCTATAATTATGGACGGTAACGGTCGCTGGGCTCAGCAACAAGGAAAGCCAAGAGTGTTTGGTCATAAGGCTGGGGTTAAAGCAGTGCGCCGTGCTGTGAGTGTCGCCAGTCAACTGGGTATTGAGTCGTTAACCTTATTCGCTTTTTCAAGCGAAAACTGGCGTAGACCAGATAAAGAAGTCAGTTTATTAATGGAATTATTTTTCTCTGTCTTACAAAGAGAAATAAAACTGTTACACAATAATCAAGTTCGATTAAATATCATTGGGGATATCAGTCGTTTTTCTGCACGTTTACAAAAACAGATCGACAAAGCACAACAACAAACTGCAGGAAATACAGGGTTGGTTCTCAATGTTGCCGCAAATTACGGCGGGCGTTGGGATATTTTACAAGCAGCTCAAAAGCTAGCAGATAAAGTCGCTCAAGGTGAAATTGAATCAAGTGAATTGACTGAAGAAACATTAAATCAACAGCTTTGCATGAATGAGCAAAATGAAGTTGATTTGATGATACGTACAGGCGGTGATTACCGTATTAGTAACTTTATTTTATGGCAGGCTGCATACGCGGAATTAGTCTTTACTGAGACTTTGTGGCCAGATTTTAATGAGCAGGCATTTAAAGATGCCCTTGCTGTTTTTGCCAGTAGGCAACGTAGATTTGGTTTGACGGGTAGTCAAATCGAAGAAATACGTGCTATTTAAAAATATTTAAGAGGCTTTTGCTTTGTTAAAACAACGAATTATTACAGTGTTATGGTTACTTCCATTAGTGATTGGCGCCATATTCTTCCTTCCTACTGAGTACTTTGCTTGGGTATTAATCCCTGTCTTTATGATTGGTGCAAAAGAGTGGGGTAGTTTTATTGACCCTAATTGCACTGCAACCCAGTGGACATTTACAGTCACTGTTTCGCTTATTCTAGTGGCGCTTAACTTCTTTGTCCCTGTCGAGAGTTTATGGCTTAAGGGGCAATTGCACCCAATTTATTTTGCCATTATTACCATTGGTCTATTTTGGTGGATTGTTAGTACAGTATTAGTATTTAGCTTTCCTAAAAGTGGTAGCGTCTGGAAAGACAGCCACATGCTTAAATCCATGTTTGGCCAATTGACACTTATCCCTTGTTTTGTATCGTTAATTACCCTTAAATCAATCAGTGCAAACGTTGACCCATACTTTGGTGCTAGTTTAGTGTTTTTAGTCATGTTAGTAGTTTGGGCTGCTGATACTGGTGCTTATTTCGCTGGACGCTCATTGGGCAAACATAAACTAATGCCAAATGTTAGCCCAAATAAGACTTTAGAAGGCTTAGGTGGTGGTTTAGCCGCGACTATGGCTGTTGTTGTTGGTGTGATGTATTACTCCCCAGAACAAGAGTTAGGTTTGGTGATAGCAGTTACCTTAATCACAGCCGTTGCTTCTGCATTTGGTGATTTATCTGAAAGCATGTTTAAACGTGCTGCCAACATTAAAGATTCAGGTAAAATCTTACCTGGACACGGCGGTGTATTAGATAGAATGGATAGCCTGACAGCGGCATTACCTGTCTTTACCTTTATTTACCTTGCGTTCTGGATTTAATTTACCATGCAAAATATGGTTATTCTTGGAGCCACGGGCTCGATTGGTAGCAGCACATTAAGTGTGATGAGTCATAACCCTGAGCAGTTTAAGGTTTATGGTCTAGTGGCCAATTCAAGCGTGGATAAAATGTTAGCGCTGTGTATTAAGCACCAACCACGTTTTGCGCATATGGTGGATGCAACAGCTGCGAAAACACTTAAGTCAATGTTGCCAGCTAACCTTGCGACAGAAGTTATTACCGGTGAAGATGAACTGATTGGCTTAGTGACTTCATCCAGTGTTGATACTGTGATGGCAGCAATTGTTGGCGCAGCGGGGCTAAGATCTACATTTGCAGCTGTAAAAGCAGGTAAAAGAGTATTGTTAGCCAATAAAGAAGCCTTGGTAATGTCCGGTGAGCTCTTTATGAATACGACTCGCGACAGTGGCGCCACGTTACTTCCTGTCGATAGTGAGCACAATGCGATTTTTCAATGCATGCCAGCAGAAGTGCAATCAAATCTTGGCCAATGTGATTTATCCGCTGCGGGTATTTCGCATATTTTGCTGACAGGTTCAGGTGGACCATTTTTAACAGCAGATCTTGCGACGTTAGATGCGATGACGCCTGCTCAAGCTTGTAATCACCCTAATTGGTCAATGGGGCCTAAAATATCAGTTGATTCAGCAACTATGATGAACAAAGGTCTTGAGTTTATTGAGGCTCGTTGGTTGTTTAATACCAATGCCGAACAACTCAAAGTTGTTATTCATCCTCAAAGCGTCATTCATTCAATGGTGCAGTATTTAGATGGCTCGGTTATCGCGCAAATGGGTAACCCTGATATGCGTACACCGATTGCTCACTGTATGTCTTTTCCTGAAAGAATTTACGCTGGAGTTGAACCTTTGGATTTTTTCAAAGTCCGAGAATTAAGCTTCTGTGAACCTGACTATAGTCGTTTCCCTTGTTTAGCACTGGCAATGCAAGCCTGCGAAAAAGGCCAAGAAGCAACAACAGTGTTAAATGCTGCCAACGAAATAGCCGTTGACGCATTCTTACAGCAACAAATTAAATTTACAGATATCGCTCGCATTAACGAGGTTTGTTTAGAAAAAACGCCTCAATCTTCATTAAGCAGTATCGAAGATATTATGAGTTTAGATGCACAAGCTCGTACTATCGCTAAAGAAGCAATCAAAGCAATTAACTAGTTCGTAGGAGAACGATGTTCGATTTTTTTTGGAACCTAGGGTCATTTATTGTCGCACTGGGTATTTTGATTACTGCACATGAATACGGACATTTTTGGGTCGCACGTCGTTGTGGTATCAAAGTAGAACGTTTTTCTATTGGTTTTGGTAAAACCTTATGGCGCAAAATAGGCAAAGATGGAACTGAATACGTCATTGCAATGTTGCCATTGGGTGGCTATGTCAAAATGCTGGATGAACGTGTTGAAGACGTACCTGATGAGTTGAAAGATCAAGCTTTCAATCGTAAAACTGTTTGGCAACGTATTGCTGTAGTTTCAGCGGGTCCCATTGCTAACTTTTTGTTCGCGATAGTTGCCTTGTACATTATGTACATGATTGGTGTTTCTTCCCTGAAGCCTGTCATTGATACAACAAGAGCGAATACACCTGCGGCACAAATTCAGCTGCAAGAACCTATGCAAATTGTTTCAGTGTCAGGGCAAAAGGTGAGAAACTGGGAAGAAGTTAACCTTGCATTGGTGAGTCATATAGGTGGTACAGAGCTGGATATTAGCCTAATGCCGCTTTCTTTATCTGCACAAAATACTTCAGCACAAGAACAAGCTCAAGTAACAACGTATCAGCTGGATATCAGAAATTGGCAATTTGATCCTGATAAAGAGTCACCGATTACAGCAATGGGATTGGGTATTTATCGCCCTGGTATTGAACCTATTATTGCTTTGGTTACTAAAGGCAGTGCTGCTGAGATGGCAGGGTTAGCTTTAGGCGACGAAATCCTCGAAATTAATCGTCAGCCTTATCAAGATTGGAATGGTTTTGTAGATGTGATACAAACGTCTGCGGACAAAGATGTAGAACTAACTGTTCTAAGAGAAAACAAACAAAAGACCATCATTGTTACTCCTCAGGCGCAGACAAATGCTAATGGGGAAACAATTGGCGTTGTAGGTGTTAGCCCGACTCAAATAGATTGGCCTGAAAGTATGCGCTTCCAGCTTGAGTATGGCATAGTAGATTCCTTTACAGCTGCTGCAGATAAAACATGGCAACTGGTGGTTGTCAGTTTTAAAATGATTGGAAAACTATTTACCGGCGATGTGTCGGTGAAAAACTTGAGCGGTCCGATTTCTATAGCCCAAGGTGCTGGTACCAGTGCTGACTATGGATTGGTGTATTTTCTCGGGTTTATCGCACTCATCAGTGTGAACTTAGGCATCATAAACTTAATGCCTTTGCCAGTGCTTGATGGGGGACACTTGCTGTATTACTTTATCGAAGTGATTACGGGTAAGCCTGTACCAGAGAAGGTACAGGATATAGGATTCAGGTTTGGTGCGGCTATGCTGCTGTTGTTAATGAGCGTTGCGCTTTTTAACGATTTTTCCAGACTCTGAGCAGGGAACACAAATAATTAGAAGTGCTCTATGAGATTGAATAAACTTTTTGCCTCGATGATTTTAGTCGGTGCGTCATTTTCAGGCAATGGTGTGGCTGAGACTTTCCAACCATTTGAAGTGACCGACATCCAGATTGATGGTTTACAACGAGTTGCACTAGGTGCTGCCTTGTTAAGTCTCCCCGTTAAAGTGGGCGATACTGTTGACCAAGTAAAATTACAACAAGCGATTAAAAGCTTGTACGCCTCCACTAACTTTGAAACGATCAATGTTGCCCGTGAAGACGGCGTATTGATTGTGACTGTAAAAGAACGTGCAACAATCAGTGCAGTTACCTTTGAAGGTAACAAAGATATTAAAGATGAGCAGCTTCAAGAAAGCTTGGATGGCTCGGGAATTAAGATCGGTGAGTCACTTGATCGAACCATGTTATCCGGCATTGAAAAAGGCCTACAGGATTTCTATTACGGTGTGGGTAAATACGGTGCAAAAGTTGAAGCGGAAGTTATCAATTTACCTCGTAACCGTGTTGAACTTAAATTCAACTTCACTGAAGGCTTAGCAGCTGAAATTCGCCAAATTAACGTGGTGGGTAACTCAGTATTTTCAGACTCTGAAATTATCGGCTTACTTGAGCTTAAAGATTATGTTGCTTGGTGGGATTTATTCGGTGAACGTCGTTATCAAAAACAAAAGCTTCAAGCTGACTTAGAGACGGTTAAAACCTATTATCATAATCAGGGTTATATTCGATTTGAAGTCAGTTCGACTCAAGTTGCAATGACTCCAGATAGAAAGGGACTTTATATCACCATCAATGTTGATGAAGGTGAAAAATATAAAGTGTCTGAAGTTAACTTAACCGGCGAACTAATGGGCCGCGAAAAGTTAATGAAGGCTATTTTGCCAATCAAAGAAGGCGATATGTACAACGGCGGTGATGTGACTTTCACCGAAGAAATGTACAGTAAATATTTAGGCCGTTTTGGTTATGCATACCCAGAAGTTAAAACTTTCCCTGAAATTAACGACGAAACCAAAGAGGTTTCATTAAATATTAATGTTAATCCAGGTAAGCGTGTCTACGTTCGTTCAATCAACTTCAGTGGTAACGCGGTTACTAAAGATGAAGTAATGCGTCGTGAATTGCGCCAAATGGAAGGTGCATGGTTGAATTCGGCGCAAGTTGAGCAATCAAAAGCGCGTTTAAACCGTTTGGGATACTTTGAAACAGTAGATACCGAGACTGTACAAGTGCCAGGTAGCGATGATTTAGTTGACGTTGCATTTAATGTGAAAGAGCAACCTTCAGGTTCGTTTAATGCTGGTGTGGGTTACGGTACTGAGTCTGGTTTAAGTCTTCAGTTTGGTGTTCAGCAAAGTAACTTCTTAGGCACAGGTAATCAGGCTGGTGTCAGCTTGAATACTAACAAGTACTCTAAAAATGTTAACTTTTCTTATACTGACCCATATTTCACTAAAGATGGCGTGAGTTTAGGTGGGAGTATTTACTGGAATGAATTTGATGCGAACGAGGCTAACCTTGAGCGTTATAAAAATAAATCATACGGCATCGCGTTAAACTCAGGTTTTCCGATCAATGAATATAACCGCTTAAATGGTGGCATTGGTTATCGTCATAACTCGATTTCAGAAATTTCAGCATATGAACAAGCATTACGTTTTTATAATGTATATCGTGAGTCTGATGATCCTAATGCTGATTTAAGTTTTGATAACTTTGAGATGAATGGCGGCTGGTCTCGTAGTACGTTAAACCGTGGTACGTTCCCAACAGATGGTTCCTCGCAGCGCTTTAGTGCTAAGGCGACAATTCCTGGTTCAGATCTGCAGTATTTTAAAACAGATTTAGATACTAACTTCTATTTACCATTAACCCGAAATCACGGCTTTGTATTATTGACACGAGCTCGATTAGGTTACGCGAATGGTTATGGTAGCTTCAACCAGAACGATCAAATTTTACCATTCTGGGAAAACTATTATTCTGGTGGTAGTAGTTCATTACGTGGCTTTAAGTCTAACTCTGTTGGCCCACGTTCATTCTATCTCTTCCGTGGTAGTGAGCCATGTGCACCGGATCCATCTGGTGACAGCTGTTCTTTACCTGGTGAGCCTAACCAAATTCAAGTGAGTTCTGGTCGTTCTATTGGTGGTAACGCCATTGCGACTGCGAGTATGGAAATGATTGTTCCAACTCCGTTCTTGGATGAGGCTTATTCTAATTCAGTACGTACTAGTTTCTTCGTTGATGCCGGTAACGTATGGGATACCGAGTTTGATTATGACTCGTATAGATATCTTCCAGCCGATCAGTTTGATAAATTGGAAGATTATAGTGATCCAAGTCGAATCCGTGCCTCTTGGGGTATGAGCGTTCAATGGTTATCACCGATGGGACCTATGGTGTTTAGCTTGGCTTGGCCGATTAAAGAATACGAAGATGATGAAACTGAAATATTTTCGTTTAATATTGGCAAAACATTCTAAAACAAATATATTCGGCAAGTTTTGCTGATCATAACAAGGAGTCTATTTTGAAAAAGATGGTAAATCGCGCGTTAGTAACAATGGCATTTTTAAGTGCACCTATGATGGCACATGCTGAAAAAATTGCTGTGGTTGATATGGGCGAAGTCTTTGAGCAACTACCTCAACGTGAACAAATTTCACAATCACTAAAAACTGAATTTGGTGATCGAGTTGCTGAAGTACAAAAAATGCAAGAAGAAATGCGTACTATGGTTGAAAAGCAGCAACGTGACGGTGCGTTGATGAGCGAAAGCCAGAAAACAGATCTTGTTCGTAAAATGGAGTCATTAAAATCAGACTTCCAACTTAAAGGCAAAGCACTAGATGAAGACATGCGTCGTCGTCAAGGTGAAGAGCAAAACAAGCTGTTAGTTCAAGTTCAACAGGCTATTGACACCATCGCTGAAAAAGAATCATATGATATCGTTCTTCAACGTGGTGCAGTTATTTATGTTAAGCCTGACGCTGACATCAGCGATAAAGTTGTTCAAGTGTTAAGTAAAGGCAACTAATGAAAACTGTGACTTTAAAAGAGCTTGGTCAGCTGTTGGGCGCATCAATAAAAGGTGACGAATCATTGGTCATAACCAGTGTAGCGACCTTAGAAGATGCGACTCAAGATCAACTTTCTTTTTTAGCCAATAGTAAGTACCGTGCACAGCTTGAGGCCTCTCAAGCTGGTGCGGTGTTATTGAGTGAAAAAGATGCTGAAGATTACCAAGGTAATGCTTTAGTTTTGAAAGATCCTTATGTCGGCTTTGCCCGAATAGCTCAACTTCTCGATACCACTCCGAAAGTGACTACTGGCATTCATCCGTCAGCTCAAATCGACCCTTCTGCTCAATTAGGCGATAATGTGGCTATTGCTGCCAATGCTGTCGTGGGCGCAGATGTTATTATTGGCAATGATGTTCAAATAGGTGCAGGCTCTGTTGTCGGAGAACAATCTATTATTGGTTCTGGGACTTGCTTAAAAGCGAATGTTACTTTTTACCATAATGTCATTGTAGGTCAGGATTGTATTTTCCACTCAGGTTCTATCATCGGTTCTGATGGTTTTGGTTATGCTAATGAAAAAGGTAACTGGATTAAGATACCGCAAACTGGTGGAGTGAGAATTGGCGATAAAGTCGAGATCGGTGCAGGAACAACTGTTGATTGTGGCGCACTTTCTCCTACAGAAATTCATGATGGTGTGATAATCGACAACCAAGTGCAAATCGCACACAACTGTATCATTGGCCAGAATACTGCAATTGCGGGTGCCACAATTATTGCTGGTAGCACAAAAATCGGTAAGTATTGTATTTTCGGTGGCGGCTGTGGCGTCTCAGGGCATTTAAATGTCGTTGACGGGACTCAAGTATCTGGTGGTACCAATGTAACTAGTGATATTCGTAAACCAGGTCTGTATTCATCTGCTACAATTGCAATGGATAACAAGACGTGGCGTCGTAATACTGTTCGTTTTCGCCACTTAGACGAATTATTCAATCGTGTTAAAACGATTGAAAAGAAAATCAAAGATTAGAAGTCATGGCTCGACAGAGCCATTGCGAGGAATTAAGCGTGTCAAACCAATTAAATACAATGGATATTGAAGAAATTCTTCAGTATCTTCCTCATAGATATCCATTTTTGTTAGTTGACCGTGTATTAGATTATACCGTAGGTGAATCTTTGCATGCGATTAAAAACGTGACGTTTAATGAACCATTTTTCCAAGGTCACTTCCCAGTTAAGCCTGTTATGCCTGGTGTTCTTATTATTGAAGCTATGGCACAAGCAACAGGTTTATTGGCATTCAAGACCATGAGCCCTGAGCCTTCACCAGATGTTTTATATTTGCTAGCTGGTGTCGATAAGGCGCGTTTTAAACGCGTTGTGTCTCCTGGTGACCAAGTTCATTTCCATGTCAAAATGATTAAAGAGCGCCGAGGGATTGGTGTATTTGAAGGACAAGCATTCGTCGATGGCGAGTTAGCTTGTTCTGCCGAAATTATGTGTGCACGTAGAGAGAACAGCAAGTGATTGATAAGTTAGCATTCGTACACCCTGACGCAAAAATTGGCAATAATGTCACCATTGGCCCATGGAGTTATATTGGCGCAGATGTTGAAATTGGCGACGACACTTGGGTCAGTTCTCATGTTGTTATCAAAGGCCCTAGTGTCATTGGTAAAGGTAACCGCTTTTTCCAATTCTCTTCTATCGGTGAAGAGTGTCAGGATAAAAAATATGCCGGTGAGCCAACGACCTTAGTCATGGGTGATAATAATATTATCCGTGAAAACGTAACTATTCACCGCGGCACAATTCAAGATAACAGTGAAACCCGTATTGGTTCAAACAACCTATTGATGGCTTATGTGCATATTGCTCATGACTGTGTTTTAGGTGACAACATCATCATGGCAAATAATGCATCTATCGCAGGTCATGTCCATGTTGGTGATTGGGCTATTTTGGGTGGTATGACTGGCGTTCATCAGTTCGTGCATATTGGTGCGCATGCTTTTACTGCTGGCTCATCAACTATTTTCCAGGATGTACCTCCGTTTGTAATGGCTGCAGGTAGTCCGGCGATTCCTCGAGGCTTAAATGCTGAAGGTCTTAAACGTCGCGGTTTTACCAAAGAAACCCAACATGCAATCCGTCGTACTTATAAGTCGCTGTACCGTAAAAACTTAACCATCGAAGAAGCACTTGCTGAAATCACAGAAGATGCTGAAACTGATGAATACGTTAAAGGTATGGTTGATTTTATTAATGGCTCATCTCGTGGGATCATTCGATAGAATACACAATGACAAATAATACCCCTCGTATATTTGCAATGGTCGCCGGAGAAATCTCCGGCGATATTTTAGGTGCAGGATTAATTAAATCTTTGCAAAAACAATATCCAGATGCCCGATTTATCGGCATTGGCGGCCCGCAGATGGAAGCATTAGGCTTTGAAAGCTTTTTTTCTTATGAAGAGCTTGCTGTGATGGGGATTGTTGAAGTCCTAGGGCGATTACCAAGATTACTCAAGGTTAGGGCAACGCTAATTGAAGAAATATGCCAAGCGAAACCTGACTGTTTTATTGGTATCGATGCACCTGATTTTAATATCGGTCTTGAGTTAAAGCTTAAGAATAAAGGTATTAAAACTGTTCATTATGTCAGTCCATCTGTGTGGGCTTGGCGTCCAAAACGAATCTTTAAAATAGCGAAAGCCACTAACATGGTATTGTCGCTACTGCCTTTTGAAAAAGCATTTTACGATAAGTACCAAGTGCCTTGCACTTTTGTTGGTCATACATTGGCTGATGATATTCCAATGGAAAGTGACAAACTTGCTGCACGCAAATTACTCGGATTAGATCCTCACGCTGAGTACCTAGCGGTATTGCCAGGTTCTCGTGGTAGTGAGCTTAAACAGCTTGCAGAGCCTTTTATCAAGGCGATTGTCATCGTTAAACAGAAATATCCAGATATAAAGTTTGTCACGCCATTAGTTAATCAAGCTCGCAGAGAACAATTTGTTGCCGCGCTTAAAGAGTTTGCTCCTGACTTAGAAATCGAATTGATTGAAGGGCAGTCTCGTGAAGTAATGGCAGCATCAGATGCAATATTATTAGCATCAGGTACTGCAGCTTTAGAAGCTATGCTAGTTAAACGTCCGACAGTCATGTCTTATCGCGTGAATGGGCTGACATATAGTATCGCTAAAAGACTGATGAGCCTTGAACATTATTCGCTACCCAATTTATTAGCCGATCGCGCTTTAATTCCGGAAGTTGTCCAAGACGAATGTAATGAACATAATATTGCCGCAGCAGTAATTGAACAATTGAATATCGATTTTGCACCTTTGAAAGCAGAGTTTGAAAAGATGCACCTAACACTTCGTTGTAATGCGAGTGACCGAGCTGCCGACGCAGTAATTAAAGTGATAAACGAGCACTAACGAACCATTATCCAAAATAATAACCCATCACAAGAGAAAGTGTCATGAGTAGAATTCCTGCGGTGATAAAAGGCATTACACCTGAACAAGTTGAATACATTAGCCGTGGTGTAGTTGCTGGTGTGGATGAAGTCGGTCGTGGCCCACTAGTAGGGGACGTTGTTACCGCTGCAGTTATATTAGATCCTAACAATCCGATTACTGGATTAAATGACTCGAAAAAACTGTCTGAGAAACGCCGCGACATTTTATTTACCGAAATCATGGATAAAGCCTTAGCGATTAGCATAGGGCGAGCAACACCAGCTGAAATTGATGAGATAAATATTCTCCATGCAACCATGTTAGCAATGCAACGTGCAGTTGCGGGGTTATCAATTACTCCAGAGCGTGTATTGGTTGATGGTAATCGTTCTCCAGACTTTGGCATTCAAAGTCACGCAATCATCAAAGGTGATGGACTCGTTGCAGCTATCAGTGCAGCATCAATTATTGCTAAAGTAACTCGAGACAAAGAAATGACTGAGCTTGATGCGCGTTATCCTCAATATGGATTTGCCAATCATAAAGGTTACCCAACAAAAGCTCACTTTGAAGCACTTGAGGCCCACGGGGTTTTAGATGAGCATCGTAAGAGCTTTAAACCAGTGATGGCGCTTTTAAATAAAAGTTAATTCTCAACCAAATATCTACGTTTAATATAAGTCGGATGAGCTGTTACTCTAATTAATACAGATGGATAGAGTAAATGTTTTTCAGCTCATTTAAAAATCAATCTCGACATCGCAATATTGATAATTCACTATTATAAACTGGGTTAGTTTGCTAATCTGGTCAGCGGTTTTTTCCTTTTAATTAAGCATTCCAAAGATATTATAATCTATGTCCGATCCTCGTTTCGTCCACCTTCGTGTTCACAGTGATTTTTCCATGTCTGATGGCGTGGCAAAAGTTAAACCTATTCTCGCTAAAGCTTCAGAGCTTGGAATGGGGGCTTTAGCCATAACCGACCAAAATAATTTTTGTGGTTTAGTTAAATTCTACGGTGGTTGTCATGGCGCGGGCATCAAACCGATTGTCGGTGCCGATTTTTGGATGAAAGTGCCAGGTTTTGATGACGACTTTTGCGCACTAACCATCATTGCCTTAGATAATGATGGCTATCAGAGTTTGACTCAGTTGATCAGTGAAGCCTACTTACGTGGTCAGATAAATGGTCGCGTTGTAATTGACCAAGAGTGGTTGGTCAAATTTAATAAAGGTATTTTATTAATTTCAGGGGCGAAAGAGGGCGATGTCGGTAAGGCGCTATTAAAAGATAATACAACTCAAGTGACTGAGTTGGTCGAGTTTTATAAAACCCATTTCGAAAATCGATATTTTCTAGAGCTCA
This sequence comes from Shewanella sp. 10N.286.52.E4, assembly GCF_041468785.1. Taxonomy (NCBI): domain Bacteria; kingdom Pseudomonadati; phylum Pseudomonadota; class Gammaproteobacteria; order Alteromonadales; family Shewanellaceae; genus Shewanella; species Shewanella sp. 10N.286.52.E4. Next base: position 11,217 of record NZ_JBFRJJ010000001.1, on the reverse strand, counting down.
TTCGAACAGGACGTCCTGACGAAGAACGCTATTTACATATGGCGGTTAAACTCGCCTCAGAAAATGATTTGCCAGTCGTCGCAACCAATCAAGTTGTGTTTTTGAAGGCCGATGATTTTGAGTCCCATGAAATTAGGGTCGCCATTCATGACGGCTTCACCTTAGCCGATCCTCGCCGCCCTAAAAAATACAGTGAACAACAATATTTGCGCACAGAAGAAGAAATGTGCGAACTATTTGCTGATATCCCGTCGGCAATTGCCAATACTGTGGAAATAGCTAAACGCTGTAACGTGACGATTCGTCTAAATGAGTATTTCTTACCTAACTTTCCAACAGGTGACTTATCTATTGAGGATTTCCTCGTTGATATTTCAGAGAAGGGATTAGAGGAACGACTTGAGTTTTTGTTTCCAGACGAACAAGAGCGAATAGAAAAACGTCCAGAGTACGATGAACGCCTTGATGTCGAACTTAAAGTTATTAACCAGATGGGATTCCCTGGTTACTTCTTGATCGTAATGGAGTTCATTCAATGGGGTAAAGATAATGATATCCCCGTTGGACCTGGCCGTGGTTCTGGTGCGGGTTCACTGGTGGCTTATGCGCTTAAAATTACCGACCTAGATCCACTAGAATATGATTTACTGTTCGAGCGTTTCTTAAACCCTGAACGTGTCTCAATGCCTGATTTCGACGTTGATTTCTGTATGGATCGTCGTGATGAAGTCATTGATCACGTAGCCGAACTATATGGTCGTGACGCTGTATCGCAGATTATTACCTTCGGCACCATGGCTGCAAAAGCGGTTGTACGAGATGTTGGTCGTGCGCTCGGTCATCCATATGGTTTTGTTGAGCGCCTCACGAAAATGATCCCAGCTGAACCAGGGATGACACTGACAAAAGCGTTTGAGGTAGAGCCATCGCTTCCTGAAGCTTATAGCGCAGATGAAGATGTTCGTGAGCTGATTGATATGTGTCGCCGCTTAGAGGGCGTGACACGTAATGCGGGTAAACATGCCGGTGGTGTTGTTATCTCGCCAACCGTCATCACAGACTTTTCACCACTATATTGCGATGCTGAAGGTTTAAACCCAGTAACCCAGTTCGATAAGAATGATGTTGAAACTGCAGGCTTAGTAAAATTCGATTTCTTGGGATTAAGAACCCTAACGATTATTGACTGGGCACTGCAAATGATTAATCCACGCCTAGAAAAAGTGGGTGAAGATCCGGTAAGAATTGAATCTATTAGCTTAACCGATCCTAAATCATTCAGATTATTGCAACGTTACGAAACTACCGCGGTATTCCAATTAGAATCACGCGGAATGAAAGATTTGATTAAGCGTCTTCAGCCCGATTGTTTTGAAGACATGATTGCACTGGTTGCACTTTTCCGTCCAGGCCCACTGCAATCGGGTATGGTAGATAACTTTATTGAACGTAAGCATGGCCGTGAAGAGGTGTCATACCCTGATGCTGAATATCAGCATGAGTCATTAAAAGAGCTGTTAGAACCGACCTACGGCATTATTTTGTATCAAGAACAAGTAATGCAAATTGCACAGGTACTTGCTGGTTACACCCTTGGTGGAGCAGATATGCTTCGTCGTGCAATGGGTAAGAAAAAACCAGAAGAAATGGCTAAACAGCGTGGCACCTTCGAAGAAGGGGCGATCAACAACGGTGTAGACGGCCCCTTATCGATGAAAATTTTCGATTTGGTTGAAAAATTCGCAGGTTACGGTTTTAACAAATCTCACTCAGCAGCCTATGCTTTAGTGTCATATCAAACCCTATGGCTCAAAACCCATTACCCTGCTGAATTTATGGCTGCGGTAATGTCTGCAGATATGGATAACACAGATAAAATTGTTATCTTAGTCGATGAATGTGAACGAATGGGGCTACCGCTTATTCCACCTGATGTGAATAAAGGCCTGTTTAAGTTTACCGTCGATGATGACCTTAATATTGTTTATGGTATTGGTGCGATTAAAGGTGTGGGTGATGGTCCTGTAGAGTCCATTCTCAACGCGCGTAAAGATGGACCTTTTACCGATTTATTTGACTTCTGTGCACGTATTGATCTTAAAAAGCTTAATAAGCGTGTGATTGAAAAGCTTATTTGCGCCGGCGCATTAGATAACTTAGGCCCACATCGTGCCTCGATGATGGCCACCTTGCCAGAAGCGATTTTAGCCGCAGCACAACATGCTAAAGCTGAAGCCATTGGCCAAAACGATATGTTTGGCTTATTAAATTCAGAGCCTGAAGACAACAAACAAAACTTTGTGCAATGTGCAACTTGGCCTGACAAGATATGGTTAGAAGGTGAGCGAGATACGTTAGGATTATATCTAACTGGTCATCCAATCAACCAGTATTTAAAAGAGTTAAAGCAATACACTTCAGGTCGTTTAAAAGATGTTCACCCAACTGATCGCGGCAAAACCATGAAAGCGGCAGGGTTAGTGATTGCTACCCGAGTGATGATTACTAAACGTGGCTCAAAAATGGGCTTAGTCACCTTAGATGATAAAAGTGCGCGTTTAGAGGTTATGCTATTTACTGAAGCATTTGAAAAATTTAACCACCTTTTAGAAAAAGATAAGATTCTGATTTGTGAGGGTGAAGTTAGCTTTGATGATTTTGCTGGCGGTAATCGTATGACCGCCCGAAATATCATCGAAATAGGCGAGGCTCGCAGTCACTTTGCTAATGCGGTAGAAATTAATATTACCGCTGATGATATCAATCAAGCTTGGCTAGAGCAGTTCGAGCAGGCATTATCACCATGGAAAAATGGCAGTGTACCGGTGATTATTCATTATCAGCAGCAAGAAGCGGCGGGGCAGTTAACCCTAGGTGATGAATGGCGGGTGAATCCAACTGATGAACTGATGTTAGCCATTGAAAGCTTAGTTGGCTCTAAAAATGTGAAAATTGTTTTTTAACTGATTAATATGTTCAATGATGATTATTGCTTAATGAACCATGTCTTTGAGCCTGCTACTTATGGAATTAACTAAGATGACAGTGAATGATATTTGTCAGGCTCTTGAGCGTTATACCTTACCTTTAATGCAAACACAGGCTATAGCAACTGAGCCTGTGACTGCCCAAGCCTTGAACAATCAATCAGCGAAGTTAGTATTAGCTTACAGTGGCGGTGTTGATTCGGAATGCTTAGCGTATGGGTTAAGTTTGTTTGCGCAGAAAAATCCTCATATTCCTTGTCTATTAGTTCATGTACATCATGGCTTAAGTGCTAATGCAGATACTTGGGTTGAACACTGTATTTCTCAAGCTACCAAGTATCAATTACCTATTCAAATTGAACGGGTTAATTTAACTAAAGCGCCGCGTAAAAGTTTAGAGGCAATAGCGAGAGAAGCACGTTACAACGTGTTTAAAAAGTATCTTAATCCTTCCGATATATTACTTACAGCTCATCATCAAGACGACCAACTTGAAACACTGTTATTAGCGTTAAAACGTGGGCAAGGGCCTAAAGGCTTAGCTGCTATGGGGGGCATTCAGTCTTTTAATCAACACAGCTGGATTGTTAGGCCATTGCTGGATGTCTCAAAAGGGCAAATTGAGTCATTTGCTGCATCTGTGGAGCTTAAACACATTGAAGATGAAAGTAATCAAGACGAGCAATTTGATCGAAACTTCTTACGCCAAGATATTATTCCACGTTTGAAACAACGTTGGCCAAGCATTGCAGTCACCGCTTCAAGAAGTGCTAACTTGTGTGCTCAGCAGCAACAAGTTATCGAGCAAGAAGTGAATAATCGCTTACCGGCATTTATTGATGATTCAGGCGCTGGTCACTATTCCGCTTTTAAATTACTAGAGTTGCGAGAGCAATCGACTCAATGGCAAAGCTTATTACTTCGGGGCTACATTCAATCTCAAGGGTTTAATTTGCCATCCCAGTCTCAGCTGGAGCAAGTACTAGAACAAGTGCTATATGCCGCTGATGATGCCAAAGTCGATGTGCATTGTGGCGACTATTCAATAAAGCGTTTTGCAGGTAAAGCTTATATTGTTTCTGCAATTAAGCTGACTGAGTTGGCGAAAGAGCAGAAGCTGATTACAGATAAACTGGTCAATTTTGTTAATAAGCCTCAGTCAGAGCTAATTTCGGGTGCTTTTTTTGAGTTACAGAGCTCTGAGTTACCGAGCTCTGAGCTAATAAGCACTGAAGCTGGCATTAATCGTTTGAAGGTGAATGTTGTAACAGATGGAGTGCGGTTAAGGCTGCCTAATGGTGAACAAGTGAGTGTGGTATTCGGCGCTAAAGGCAGTACACGTTGTCAGCCTCACTTTAGAGATAAAGGACGTGAGCTTAAAAAAATATGGCAAGAACTTGCCGTGCCGCCTTGGATCAGAAGTCAAATTCCACTGGTTTTCTATAACGATAATCTTGTTGCAGCAGTGGGACTTTGGGTCGATAAGCGTTATTTAGCCAAGCAGCAAACATTGGGATTTGTTTTTACGTCTTAATATCTCAACGATAAAACCAATGCACTTAGTTTAATAAAGCCTCTTAACTACTGGATATACTAATTCGCATATCCAGTTAAAGGTTTTTGTTGCTCATTTTAAAGCAATTTCTTCCAGCAGCTTTCGCACTATATAGTGCTTTATCAGCGGCTTCATATAACTTATCTTGCACATTTGAAACGGTCGAATCCGTCACACCAATGCTGCACTGAACATTAAAAGCGTGCATTAATGGGTGCTCAGCCATTGCTGCAATAATGCGTTGACACAAAGGTGTCATTTCGAGTTCATTTCCTTGAGCTATAATAATAAATTCATCACCACCAATGCGGAACGCTTGGTCGGTATTGCGAATGGCTTCATTGATTAATTCCGCAAATTCAGACAATACCGTGTCACCTAACTTGTGACCGTGTTTATCATTTAGACTTTTAAAATTGTCTAAGTCTAAAACTAACAAAGCAATATCACCTTGGTTACGATTAGCTCTCGCCAATGCATTTTTAATGGTTTGGCGATAGTAGTAACGATTGCCTAAACCGGTCAACGCATCAAACATGGCTTTATTAGACATTTGATCAAATTTAATCGCATTAAAAAATGGCTGAGAAAACAAAGATTCAAGTTCGTTTAATTGCAGTGTTTGGCTCGGTGTTAACGGCGCTGTTAGATAATATTTAATGCTGTATGGCTCACCAAACCCACTGATAACACGTTGTTGGTTTAAACCATGACAGCGTCCCCAGTTAAGTTTGAGCTGTTGATTAAGTTGCAACCCTTGGATCGGCAATAGTTGGCCGAGCGTTTTGCCGTAGCTGGCAAACACTGTTCTAGGGTCTAAACTCGAATGCATTTGCTGCAGGATATTCATCAAATTACGTTCTGAGTTAGCGCTGTTATATTTTGTATAAGACGCTGATTTACCCCAGTTTTGTTCTGGATATGGCTGTGAAGCAATTGCGTAATCCATTGTTAGTACCTCATTCAATGATTGCTTCCTGCAAAAAGTGGTGAACCGTTTGTTATTAACTTGTATAACTAATGCAAAAAGTGCGCCTACTATTTTTTATACCTTATTTTCATATAGTTATTGTTAATGAATTACTTTGTTAATAGACTGTTTCTTTAATCGTTGGTTTTTTGACTCGGAGAACACGTATTTATGGAGCACAGCATTTTTATCCATATTCTCTCAATGTTGGTGATTGCTATTGTGGCAATTTCAATACTTCGACGATTTGGATTGCCGCCTATTCTTGCTTATTTACTGACAGGTGTTGTGAGCGGCCCTAGTGGTTTTCATTGGTTTACTCAACAACAAATGCACTCTGTGGCTGAGCTTGGAGTAGTATTACTGATGTTCAGTTTAGGGCTTGAGTTTTCGGTACCTAAACTTTGGTCAATGCGGCGCACAGTATTCGGTTTAGGTAGTGCGCAAGTGACTTTTACTGCACTCATTGCAGGGTTAGTGGCTTTGCTATTTGGGCAAAACATGATTTCAGCTGTGGTGATTGGTTCTGCAGTGGCACTCTCTTCAACTGCAATTGTCCTTAAGCTAGTCAATGAGCAAGGCTGGATGCGAAGACGGCATGGCGAGCTATCGGTCAGTGTGCTGTTGTTTCAAGACATTGCCGTCGTGCCTTTATTGATTGTATTACCGCTATTATCAACCAACGGCGAGCCGATAGGCTTTCTTGAAATTGCATGGGGAATGCTGACAGGGATCTTAGCGTTTATTGGTTTAATGTCTTTTGGTAAGTGGATCCTACCGCGCATATTTGATGAAGTTGCACGCTCTCGCTCAAATGAGTTGTTTGTTCTTTCAACCTTGGTTGTTGTATTAGTGACGGGTGCGTTTACTCAGTGGCTTGGGTTATCAATGGCGCTTGGGGCATTTATTGCTGGCATGCTATTAGGTGAAAGCCAATATCGCCGTCAACTTGAAGCCGATATAAGACCGTTTCGTGACTTGTTAATGGGTCTGTTCTTTATTTCCATTGGTATGCTACTTGATTTCTCAATTGTCGCTGAATTTTGGTGGCAAATATTATTGATCCTAATCGCGGTGTTATTAACTAAAACCATAGTGGTGTTTGGGATCCTTAAACTGGGTGGTGAGCAATTTAAAGTCGCGTTAAGTACAGCTATCAGCCTTGCACAAGTAGGCGAATTTAGTTTTGTCGTGCTGGCGCTAGCGGTTAATTATGAACTGCTTGAAACTCAGATGAGCACGATATTTGTCATGGTTGCGGTGCTTTCAATGTCGATAGCGCCATGGCTTGTCAGAAATAGCCTTATTATTGCGCAAAAGATTGAAGGTAAAACATCAAAAAAATCGACAATAGAAGATGAGTTTCAATTACCACCACCAGAAGACGGCGATTTGGTATTGATCTTAGGTTATGGCCGTGTGGGCCAAACCATTGCCCGCTTTTTAAAAACAGAGGCTGTGCCTTTTGTGGTGTTAGATTTAGATCCTAAACGTGTGTCCGAAGCCAAACTTGCTGGTGAGCCCGTATTCTTCGGTGATGCTTGTAAAATGGGTCTGCTAAAACAAATTGGTATTCGCCGCGCCAGTATGGTGGTGATTACCTTTGGCGAATCAAGGCAAGTTGAAGATTGTTTAGCATTGTCGAGAAAGCTTGCCCCAGAGACTAAAATTCTTGTCCGCACCACAGATGATGCGGAGCTTGATAGCTTAAAGGAAATGGGCGCAACACAAGTTATCCCCGAAAAACTAGAAGGCAGTTTGATGCTTGTGTCACAGGTACTTTATAAATGTGGTGTACCTTTGCCGCGAATTATTAAGCGTCTTGAATCAGAACGACGCAATCATTATCAATATCTGCACGGCTTTTTTACTGGGGCAGAAACCGACTTCACCCTTGAGTTATTGCATGCGGTGTCTTTAGATACAGGTTCTAACGCGGTAGGTAAGACGTTGACGGCTATTCCATGGTCTGAGTTAGGGGCTGAAATACGCGCTGTAAGGCGAAAAGGAGAGGAAATTAGTCCTCCGCCTGAGGATTGGGTATTTCAACGTAAAGATATCATTATGTTAGTGGGAAAACCCCGTGCAATAGAAACTGCTGAAGAGTATTTATTGCAAGGGTGATGGTTTTTTTTGAAGATGGCCGAATACAGTAGAATTTTGCCATCTTCTTCCATACAATGGATGGTTACGTTCGTTGTTGTGTAGCCAATTTTTCTTGCTACAGCTTGTATGGAATAGTGCATGTCGGCCAAATTATTTAATCTTCCAATTAAAATTAGCTTAGACCTTATTGCTAAGTTATTTTCTTCTGCTCAACTTCAAAAAGCACAGAACTATCTAATTGAAGGGCGTGTACTTGAAGTACATGCAAGCCAAGAGAATCATAATATTGAATCTTACGTGGTGGGCTCTGCGATTGAGCCTTATCGACAAGATATAACCTTGGTTAACGTGAACCATAAAATTGTGATGAAATCTCATTGCTCTTGTCCTGTTGCAAGCAACTGTAAGCATGTTGCAGCAGCACTCTTAGCCCTAATTGACAAAAAACCAGTTGAAGAGCAACGCTTAAGTCAGTGGTTAATGCAGTTAGAAAAACAAGATCTTATTAATCCAGTCGAAGAAGAGGACGAAGAGAAAGATCGTATCATCTTCTCTTTATCTAGCGATCATCATGGCATTTTTGTTGACTTCAAGCGCAGCAAATTGAATAAGAAAGGCCAATACAACAAAGGCAGTAAAGTCGCCTTAAACGATGTTAAGTATCATCTTCCTTGGTGGATTAACCCTGAAGATAGCCAGATAATCAGCTTGTTATTATCTTCTTCAAAAAGTGCCTCAAAGATTTATCTAGAAGGTGAAATTTGTGCATTAGCATTGAACAAAATGCTGGAATTAGGCACATGTTTTTGGGAAGAGAGTCGCACACCATTAGCAATAACACATCCCGTAGCTCCCGATTTTGTTTGGCAAGAAACTGATGCACGTCATACGCAAATTAGTATGAGCATGCCTGAATTAGACAACTGGGAATTTATTGCCACTTGTCCGCCGATGTTCGTTGATTTGGACTATTTAAAAATTGGTGCAGTTGCAACGGATTTAACTGTTGAAAAGCTCAAGCTATTACAACAAATGCCGCCAGTGCCGCTGGATAAGGTCGACTCGATCAGCGACAAAATGCTACGTCATTTCTCGCCTAAAAGTGTGCCTGTTCCCAGTGAGATAGAGTTTCATGAGATTGAAGATCCATTAAAGGTAAAATTAACCTTTACCATGGTGCAGCTCAATGACAGCGCGGTGCTTCAACCAGTATTACAACTTGAGTTTGCTTATGGTGATATTGCGATTGCAGGTAAAGTGAGTCGTGAGAAAATCAGCTTAATTAAACAAGGTAAGGTGCAATATCAAATTCATCGAGAACTAGAAGGTGAAGCACAAGCAATAGCATGTTTACAAAGCCTGCAGTTACAAGCCATTGATAATAGTTTATTAACTTATACCAATCATTCAGCCTGTTTTTATAGTCTAGGTTTGATGCCTGAAATGGTGAACGAATGGGCGCAATTAACCACGTTTGGGATCATGACCTTAGAAGACTTAGGTTATGAAGTTGAGTTTGCTCCTGAGTTTGATCTCAACATTATTGATGCAGACATCGAAGTCGATTTAGATGACGATGAAGACAGTGGTTGGTTCTCATTATCACTGAATGCGGATATCGAAGGCCAAAGCGTGCCTTTATTGAGTTTAGTTGCTCGTTGGCTACAGCAAAATGGCGAGCCTGATGATGAGCAAGAACTTATCCTACCAGGGCCAAATGGCCGATTTGTGAAGATAAAAGCCAAAACCATTAAACCTTTGATTTCGGTAATCCAAGAACTGTTTCAACGAGGCGGCGGCGACTTATTAGAAGTGCCACGAAATCGTGCTGACTTACTCAATGAGTTATCTGAAAGTGATATCCGTTTATTAAACGGTGAGCGCGTCAGGCACCTTGCGACTAAATTGTCAGAGTTCAAAGGTATTCAAGCTGTTGAGTTACCAACAGGCTTAAATGCCACGTTACGTGATTATCAAAAACAAGGCTATGATTGGCTTTGTTTCCTGAAAGAGTACCAATTAGGCGGGATCCTTGCCGATGATATGGGCTTAGGTAAGACGCTTCAAACACTAGCATTTTTGTTAAAAGCAAAACAGATGAAAGCATCTGCAGCGAGTACCAGCTTAAATACTCCAGCAAGATCGACCTCAGGGAAAACCAGACCCAGCCTGATTGTTTGTCCTACCAGCCTTGTCGGTAATTGGTATAAAGAAGCACAGAAATTTACCCCAGATTTAAAAGTGCTGGTGGTACATGGCAACAAACGCCAAGCACTGTTAGATAAAATTGAAGATTTTGATGTCATTGTGACCACATATCCATTAATTTTGCGCGATGAAATGGTTTACAGTGAATACAGCTTTGAGCACATCATTTTAGATGAAGCGCAGCAAATCAAAAATGCCCAAGCAAAAGTGACTCAAGCGCTGAAAACCTTTAAAGGCCAATTCAGATTATGCCTTTCGGGTACGCCGCTTGAAAACCATTTAGGTGAATTAAAGTCGTTAATGGACTTTTGTTTACCCGGGCTTTTAGGTCAGCACGCCTACTTTAACAAAGAGTTTAGAGGACCGATTGAAAAGCAAGCTGACACTGAAAAATCAGCGATTTTGCTTAATCGTATTGCGCCTTTCTTATTACGCCGTACTAAGATTGAAGTGATGTCGGAACTGCCTGAAAAAACCATCATTGTGCAAACGCTTGAGCTTGAAAAAGACCAACGTAATTTATATGAAAGTATCCGTTTAGTGATGGAGAAAAAGCTGCGTGAACTGTTTGCTAAACAAGGTGTTTCAAGTAGTCATATTGAATTTTTAGATGCATTACTTAAGCTACGCCAAGCTTGTTGTGATCCACGCTTAGTGAAACTCGAACAAGCTCAACATGTTGAGAATAATGCCAAACTAACTTGGCTAACTGAAAACGTACCTGAAATGGTGGAAGAGGGGCGTAAAATCCTCATATTCAGTCAGTTTACTGGGATGCTTGCGCTTATCGAGCAAGAATTTATCAATATGGGGATTAGTTACAGTAAGCTCACTGGGCAAACCCGTAATCGTCAGGTTGAAATTGATGCATTCCAAGAAGGTGAAGTACCCGTATTTTTGATCAGTTTAAAAGCTGGCGGAACAGGGCTTAACTTAACCGCTGCAGATACTGTGATCCACTTTGATCCTTGGTGGAACCCAGCAGCTGAAAAGCAAGCAACTGATAGAGCGCACCGCATAGGGCAGCTAAATCCTGTGTTTGTTTATAAGTTGATTGCCCAAGGTACAGTTGAAGAGAAAATTCAAGAAATGCAGCAGCATAAACAAAGCTTAGCTGACAGTATTTTAGCGGGTAGTGCCAAGAGTCAATGGCAAGGTAATGCGGACGATTTATTGTCATTATTGCGTTAGTTAACAACGGTTAGTTTCACTGTGACTGTGTATTCACTATGGCGATTATTGATAGTTTCTGGCACTTTATGCTGGTCGAAACGGGGTAGGAGTCGCTCATTTCTACCCCAAATTTGTTTACTATTTTGAAAAATCAACGTAGTGGTGCTCTCTTGATTTCCAAACTTCGTTTGGATTAATGTCAAGGTCGTGGCGCTTCG